>DASVAC010000015.1:0-17439 GCA_036376535.1 Gemmatimonadaceae bacterium
CGATGCTCGAGACCAGCTTCGGGTTCGTCCCGTGGGACGACGCGCACCACCCGGAGCTGTCGCAGACGAACGGCGTGCCTAACGGGAAGTGGCTCTTCATCAACGGCAACAACACGCCGCGCATCGCCCGCATCGACCTGAGCCAGTTCAAGACCGCCGAGATCCTCCAGATTCCCAATTCGGCGGGCAACCACTCGTCGCCCTTCACCACGCCGGACGGCAAGTACGTGGTGGCTGGCACGCGGTTCAGCGTGCCGGTGCCTAACCGTGATACGGCGATCGCGTCGTTCGCGCAAACGTTCAAAGGCACGCTCACCTTCGTGCGCGCGGACGAGCCGGGGAAGATGGCGATCGCCTTCCAGATCCTGGTGCCCGGCTACGACTACGACCTGGGCCACGCCGGGAAAGGCGTGTCGGATGGATGGTTCTTCTTCACCACGTACAACACCGAGCAGGCGCACACAAAGCTCGAGGTGAACGCGTCGCAGAACGACAAGGACTACATCGCGGCGATCAATTATCGGCGCGCCGAGGCCTGCGTGGCAGCGGGGCAGGGCACCACCACCATGCCGGCGAACTACGACCACAACGTGATCGATGACCGGTCGAACGTCGCGCACGTCGAGCGGAAGACGAGTGTCACCGTGTTGGATCCGTCGCGCTGCGACGGCGTCATGTACTTCCTGCCGACACCCAAGTCGCCGCACGGCGTCGACGTCGATCCGAGCGGCGAGTACATCGTCGGCAACGGGAAGCTCTCGGCCGTGATCGCCGTGCACTCGTTCACGAAGATGCAACAGGCGATTGCGTCCAAGTCGTATGACAAGATCGTCGACGGCATTCCGGTGCTCAAATACGAGTCCGTGCTGGCCGGCGAGGTGAAGAGCGCTGGGTTAGGCCCGTTGCACACCGAGTTCGACGGCAAGGGCTATGCGTACACATCGTTCTTCATTTCGTCCGAGATCGTGAAGTGGAAGCTCGGCACGTGGGAGGTGGTGGACCGGACGCCCACCTATTACGCAATCGGCCACCTGATGATTCCGGGCGGCGACTCGCGCGCACCGTGGGGCAAGTACGTGGTCGCGCTCAACAAGATCACCAAAGACCGCTATTTGCCCACCGGACCGATCATGGATCAGTCGGCCCAACTGTACGACATCAGCGGGCCCAAGATGCAACTGCTGCTCGACTTCCCGACCATCGGCGAGCCGCACTACGCACAGGCGCTGCCCGCGAACCTCATCCACTCCGTGAAGTTCAACGCCCTGACGGAGAACGCCAATCCGTGGGCGGTGAAGACCGAAGCCGACGGCGGCATCTCGCGCCAGGGCAAGGTTGTGCACGTGAAGATGGCCGCGATCCGATCGCACTTCTCGCCCGACAACCTCGAAGGGATCATGGTGGGCGACACGGTCTATTTCCACGTCACGAACATCGAGCAGGACTGGGACATCGTGCACGGGTTCGCCGTGTTAGGCAATACGGATGCGGCGGAGTTGATTCTGGCCCCGGGCGAGACGCGCACGCTCAAGTGGGTCCCGCGCTCGGCCGGTGTGTATCCGTTTTACTGCACCGACTTCTGCTCGGCGCTGCACCAGGAGATGCAAGGCTACGTGCGCGTGTCGCCGGCGGGGAGCACCGTCGCGCTGTCGGCGACGATCGGCGACCACGCGACCGGCGGCGATCGGATGGCCGGCGTGCATGCCACACCAGCGGCGAGCACCGCACACGCGGCCGGGGGGCACCAATGATGTCGCGCTTCTCACGGTGGCTGCTCGTGATCGCGGGCGTGCTGCTCGCGGCGTCGGTCCGGCTTCCGCTCTGGCGCATCTGGCTGATCGCGCCGCAGTACCCCGAGGGCTTGGGATTGCGCATCGGCGCCGGCACGATCGCCGGCGCCACGCCGCAGGACCTGGGCAACATCAACGAGCTGAACCACTACATCGGGATGCGGCCCATCGATCCCGCCGCCTTACCGGAGCTGCGCGTGCTGCCGTGGATCCTGCTCGCGCTCGCCGTCTGGGCCGTCGCGGCGGCTGCGTTAGGCAAGAGGCGCCCCGTCTTCGTGTGGCTCGGCGCCGTCGTGCTCGTGGGGCTGGCAGGCCTCGCGGATCTGTATCGGTGGTCGTACACGTTCGGCCACGACCTCGACGCCGAGCACGCGATCATCAAGGTGCCGGGGATGGTGTACCAGCCGCCGCTCATCGGCACGAAGCAGCTGTTGAATTTCACCGCGTCGTCGTGGCCGGCATCGGGGACGTGGCTGGCCGTGGCGGCGCTGCTCGCCGGCGTGGCCGCGCTCGCGTTGTCTCGCCGCGGGACCACCGCACGCGCGAGCGCACCGTGACGCCCACAGCGGCGGGACTTGCACGCGCGATGCTGTTCGCCGCCCTGGCCTCGGCGCCGCATCCGGCGTTGGGCCAGGCAACGCACACGCTCGTGGTGGCGCCCGGCACCGCGCTGGCCACGTTAGGCGAAGCCGTGGCGCGCGCGGCGCCCGGCGACCGCATCGTGGTACGCGCCGGCACCTATCGCGAACCGCTGGTCACGGTCGACAAGCCGCTCGTCATCGAAGGCGACGGCGATGCCATCCTGGACGGCGAATCCGCGCACGCGATTCTCACGGTCGCCGCCGACGACGTCACCATCCGGCATCTGCACTTTCGCGATGTTGGCGTGAGCTACACCAGCGACCTCGCCGCGGTGCGCGTGCTGGCCGTTCGCAACTGCGACATCGAAGACAACGTCATCGAGCGCGCCTTCTTCGGGATCTATCTCGCGAAATCGATCGGCTGCCGCGTGATCCACAACGACATTCGCGGTGCCGCGCGCGACGAAACGGGCTCGGGCAACGGCATTCACCTGTGGTCGGCGCGCGACGCGCTCATCGCCGACAATCACGTGAGCGGCCAGCGCGACGGCATCTACTTCGAGTTCGTGACGCACACCGTGGTTCGCGGGAACGTGAGCGAGCGCAATCTGCGCTATGGCCTCCACTTCATGTACTCCGACGACTGCCGCTACCTCGACAACACGTTCCGGTACAACCACGCCGGTGTCGCGGTGATGTACACGCATCGCGTGCTCATGGCCGGCAATCGATTCGAGTCCAACTGGGGCGACGCTGCATACGGTCTCCTCCTCAAGGAAATCGACGACAGCCGCGTCGAGCGCAACGAGTTCACGCGTAACACCGTTGGACTCTCGGCCGACGGCGCAAATCGCTTGGTCGCATCACACAACACATTCCGGTCTAACGGATGGGCGGTGCGGCTCATCTCGAGCACCGACGATGCGCGGTTCGAGCACAACAACTTCGAAGACAACACGTTCGACGTCGGCGTGCGCGGCGGCGAAACCACGACGCGCTTCGCCGGCAACTACTGGGACGACTACCGCGGATATGACCTGGACCGCAACGGCGTCGGCGACGCGCCGTTTCATCCGGTGCGCCTGTTCTCGCTCATCGTCGCACAGAATCCGCCCACGGTGCTGCTGCTGCGCAGCCCGTTCGTCACGCTGCTCGATGCGGTCGAGCGGGCGGTGCCATCCCTGACGCCGGCGTCGGTGGTCGACGACACACCCGTCCTGCGACCCATACGGTAAGCGACATGATCGAGTTCAGCGGTCTCACGAAATCGTTCGGCGGGCGCGAGGTGCTGCGCGGCGTCGACCTGTGCGTCAGCCCGGGCCGCGTCACGGCCGTGGTCGGGTCTAACGGAGCCGGCAAGACGACGCTCATCAAGTGTCTCGTGGGCCTCGTGCGCCCCGACGGCGGCGAGATGCGCATCGACGGCGTGCGGTTAGGCGACGATCCGGCCTATCGCGCCGCCATCGGATACTCGTCGCAGATGAGCCGCTTCCCCGAGCACCTCACCGCGCGCGAGGTCACCAGGATTCTGCTCGACCTGCGCGGCGAGTCGGCCGTGATCGACTGGGAGTTGTTCGAGCGACTGGCCCTCGCACCGCACCTCGACACACGCGTCCGTGCGTTGTCGGGTGGCACTCGGCAGAAGCTGGCCGTGGCGCTGGCCTTCTTGTTCGCGCCCCGCGTGCTCGTGCTCGACGAGCCGAGCGCGGGGCTCGACCCGATGGCGAACGCGGTGCTCAAGGACAAGATCCTGAGCGAGCGCGGCAAGGGCGCTACGGTGCTCGTCACGTCGCACGTGATGAGCGAGCTGGACGAGCTGGCCGACGATGTCGTGTTCTTGCGCGCCGGCCGCGTAGGATATGTCGGCTCCGCGCAGAAACTGCGGGTGTTCACCGGGCAACCACATCTCGAGCGTGCCATTGCGTCGATGATGACGCGGGATGTCATATGCGCATAGCCTGGAAGATCGCCGCGTTTCAGTTGCTCGACGTGCTGCGGAGTCGCTGGCTCTTCGGCTACGCGATCTCCTTTCTGCTGGCGACAGAGTTGTTGCTCCGGTTCGGCGGCGACGCGACGCGCGCCCTCGTCAGCCTCACGAGTATCGTGCTCTTCATCGTGCCGCTGGCGGCCATCGTGTTCGCGACCATCTACGTGCACCGCGCGCGCGAGTTCATCGAGCTGTTGCTGGCGCAGCCCGTTGGGCGGGGCGCGATGTTCGCCGGAACGTACGGCGCGATGGCGGTGTCGTTGTCGGCCGGTGTGGTGTTGGGCGTCGGGTTGCCGTTCGCGGTGCGCGGCGGCGCGGGTGTCGCGGGCGCCGCGGCGGTACTGGTCGGCGCGGGCGTGGCCCTCACGCTCGTGTTTGCCGGTATGGGCGTGGCGCTCGCGCTCCGCACCGACGACCGTCTGCGCGCGTTCGGCATTGCGTTAGGCGTGTGGGCGGGCGCGGCGCTGGCCTACGACGCCGTTCTGCTCGTGCTCGCCACGGCCATGGCCGGCGCTCCGCTCGAGCATCCGCTGCTCGTGGCGACGCTCGCCAATCCCATCGACCTCGCGCGCGTGGTCATGCTCATGCACCTCGACATCTCCGCGCTCATGGGCTACACGGGCGCATCCTTCACGCGCTTATTCGCCGCCCCGACCGGCACGGCCATCGCGGCCGCGTCGCTCGCCGCGTGGGCCGCCGGCCCGGCTTTGTTAGGCGCGCGGTTGTTCCGGCGGAAAGACTTCTGAACGTCGCGCTCGACCACCTATCCATCTCCGAGAGAATCCCATCATGTCCAATACGATCGCAGTCACGCACACCCTCGCTGCCGCTGCGGCACTGGCCGCACTCGTGGCCACCGTCGCCTGTGGTGGCAACGCGCCCGCGTCCGGCGAAAGCCCGGCGGCCTCGCCGACGGTCGCCGCGCCTGCGACACCCGCCGCGGCCGGTCCACAAACCCCCGATCCGGGCCGTCGTGCGATCACGGTGCAGTTGATCGCCGACGAGAAGGGGAGCCGATTCGAGCCGAACGACATCGAAGCCCATCGCGGCGACGTGATCCGCTTCACGCTGTCGTTAGGCGTGCACAACGTCGACTTCCTGCCCGACTCGAATCCGGGCGTGCAGGGACTGCCGGCGCCGAGCGACATGCTGCAGCTGGCCGGGCAGACGTACGATATGAAGGTCGCGCTCCCCAAAGGGCACTACTACTTCCAGTGCGATCCGCATGCGGCGCTTGGCATGCGGGGGCATCTGGAGGTGGAGGAGTAGTCAGGGAAGCGCTCGCTACGCTCGCTTGGGGAAGCGCTAACGCTTGGGGAAATGGGGAAGCGGCGGGCGACGCCGCCTTAGGGTGAGGAAGGACATCAGTAGTCCGTGGATAGAGAGTGCCGAACGCCGTAAACGAAGGACGGCACCCGTTCCGCGAGGACATTGATGTTGTTCCATTCCTAAGGCGGCGTCGCCCGCCGCTTCCCCACTTCCCCAAGCGTTAGCGCTTCCCCAAGCGAGCGTAGCGAGCGCTTCCCCCTCTTGCATCCGAAATCCCCTTGCCTTATACTGAACCATATGGTTCAGTATCACGCCGGCCTCGATTCCGCCTTCGCCGCCGTCAGCGACCCCACGCGCCGGGGCATTCTCCACCGGTTGGGACGCAGCGACGCGACGATCACCGAGCTCGCGTCGGCGTTCGACATGACCCTCACGGGCATCAAGAAGCACGTGCAGGTGCTGGAGGACGCCAAGCTCGTGACCACCCGCAAGGAAGGGCGGGTGCGTTACTGTCGCGTGGGACCGAGGCGGCTGGACGAGGAAGCGAAATGGATCATGACCTACCAGGCGATGCTCGAAGCGCGCCTCGACCGCCTGGGCACATTTCTCGAGCGCACGAAGGGAGAGCGACCATGATGACCGCCACCAGGAATCAGACGAAGGTGACGACGCCCGCCGAGCGGCAGATCCGCATCGAACGCGTCTTCGACGCGCCGCGCGACCGCGTGTGGCGCGCGTTCACGGATCCGGAGCAGGTTGCGCAGTGGTGGGGCGGGGACCGCGGCAGGCTGGTGATCGAGCGCATGGAGGTGGCGCGCGGCGGCCACTGGCGCTACGTGGAGCACATGCCTAACGGAACGTCGGAGGGCTTCGAGGGACGCTACCGCGACGTGGCGCCGCCGGAGCGGATGGTGCGCACGTTCGAGTGGGACGGCATGCCGGGGCACGTGATGGTGGAGACGATGACGCTCGAGGACCTGGGCGACGGCCGGACGCGTCTCGTCACGACGACGCTCTTCCACACGAACGAGGAGCGCGACGGCATGATCCAGTCGGGCATGGAGCAGGGTGTCAACCAGAGCTACGCGGCGCTGGACGCGCTGCTGGCGAGAGAGGCCTAACAGAGGGAAGCGCTCGCTGACGCTCGCTTGGGGAAGCGCTGCGCTTGGGGAAATGGGGAAGCGGCGGGCTACGCCGCCTTAGGGAGTGGAACAACATCAATGTCCCCGGGAATGGGTACCGGCCCGCGTTCAGGCGTTCGGTACTCTTCACCCACGGACTGCTGATGTCCTTCCTTACCCCAAGGCGGCGTAGCCCGCCGCTTCCCTACTTCCCCAAGCGCAGCGCTTCCCCAAGCGAGCGTCAGCGAGCGCTTCCCTCTACTTCTCCAGCCCCTTCACCACGCCCTCCAGCAACCGCACACGCTTCGTGTCGCTCGAGCCCTGCGCGTCGTGCGACAGCGCGGTCGCCAGCTTCTCGAGCGTCGCCGTCCGCTTGGCGCCACTCGCCGACTCGGCGGACTTGAGCGCGGACTCGATCGACGTGAGACGTTCGGCGGAGAGTCCGTTGTCGCGCTTCAACTGGTCGACGTACGCGCGCGCCACCGGGAACGCCGCGGGCCACACGATCTTCGGTTGGTCCTGCGGATTCAGGATCGCGAAGTGCACCAGCTTCGCGGCGTCGATCTCGTTCTGCGTGAGATCGGCGGTCGGCGTCAGCTTGAACACGTCGAGACCGCGCGCGATCTCGGAACCGTAGATGTAGCCGTTGTAGTAGTAGCCGGCCCAGTAGCCGCCTAACACCAGCTTGGTCGCGTCGATCGGACCGCGGTCGAAGTAGGCGATCTCCTTGGGGTGCGCGGGATCGGTGAAGTCGAACACCGACACGCCGCCCTGATACCAACCCTGCACCATGATGTCGCGGCCGGGCACCGGGACCAGGTTGCCGTTGTGCGCGACGCAGTTTTCTTGTTCGGTCTGCGCCGCCGGCATTTTGAAGTAGCCTTTGTGCGTGAGCGTGTTGTCCGTGAGTGAGAAGATCGCGTCGGCGCCCCAGTCGATCGGGTCCGTCGCGCGGCACTTGGGCTGCGTGCCGCCGCCCCACTCGTCGGTGAACAACAACTTCGACGCATCGTTGCTGAACGTCGCCGAGTGCCAGAAGGAGAAGTTGGAATCGGCGACGGCCTGCAAGCGCACCGGGTGCGTGGGATCCTTGATGTTGAGCAGCAGTCCGTAGCCCGAGCACGCGCCCGCGGCATAGCCGGCCGACGGATACACCGTGATGTCGTGGCACTGCGACGGGCCGCCGCGTGCGCCGCCGGGAATCCGCAGGTTGAGGCCCATGGCCTTGAGCGAATCAGTGGCTGCCTTGGTCTTCACCGTGTCGTTGCGGAAGTTCATCACATCCGCGATCAGGCGCGCCGCCTTGTCCGAGTCCGCCGACGTCGCGGTGGCCGGCATGCCTAACCGGCCGAGGAAGCGGCGGGCGGCCTTGACGGCCGCGCCGTTGGCCGTGTCGGCGACCGCGACGCCGTGCGTCGGCGGGGCCGTGAGGTCGTTGAAGATGCGCGGCGAGCTCACGATCTTCGCCTGCTCGGGGTGTGCTAACGGAACGCGGATCACCTCGATGCGGAAGAGCGCGGTGTTCGGATCGGTGATGTCGCCGCCTTCGCAGCCCGCCATCTCGCTGGTCGACCGCACGCGCGCGAGGCCCGAGACGTACACGTAGATCACGCTCTTGTCGTTCGGATCCTGCACGAGCGTGTGCGTGTGCGAGCCGCGGCACGTCTGCACGTCGGCGACCTGCTTGGGCGCCTTCGGGTTCGAGATGTCGAAGATGCGAACGCCGACCATCCGCTCCTTGCTCACGCTGTCCTGAATGCCCTGCGTGCCGCAGTCGAGCCGGCTGCCCGTGTTCTCAGCCGACACGAACAACAAGTGCCCATAAACGGACACGTCGCCTTGCTCGGTGAAGCAGACGACGTGGTTGGTGAGAACGGGTTTTGTCGGATTCGAGATGTCCCAGATCTGGAACCCGCTGAAGTTGCCTTGATAGACGTAGTGGCCGCCGAACGCGAGGTCGGAATTGGCGTACGTTAGGCCGCCGGGGTCGTTGGGGTGAAAGTCATCCGGCTTGTTGACGTGTGCGACGAGCTGCAGGCCCTTGGCGGCTTCGCCGGCGTCGTACAGGCCGGCCTTCAAGTGCGCGCGCGGATCGTTCGTATCGGATTGCGCCCGCGCGGAGAGGGGGAGGAGGGCGGCCGCGCTGACGAACGCGGCGCACAGGACGAGAGACGACCGGAACGAGGCGATGCGACGTGTCATTGGGTTGGGCTCGGAGTGAGCGTTTTCAGGATGGCTTGCATCCGCCCGATTTCGGCGCGCTGTCCCGCGTCGACATCCGTGGCGAACGAGAACAGCTCGGGCTGCTGGCCCGAGCCGGGGGTGTTGAACAGTTTGGCCACCATGTCGAGCGCGCCTTCGTGGTGCTTGATCATCCCCGTGAGATAGAGGTGATCGAACGCGGGGCCGTGCGCGGCATCGAGCTCGCGCATCTGATCGGGGGTGAGCATCCCCGGCATCATCATTGATTGGGAGCCCATAGCCATCCCTTTCATGTCCATACCCTTCATGTTCATGCCGGGCATGTTCATCCCGCTCTCATCGTGCGGAGGACCGGAGTGGTCGGGGAGCATGTTGAGAGGATCGGGTGCGTCCAGGTGACGCGCCTCGAGCCAGTGCTGCATCATGGTGATCTCATCTCGCTGCGAGAGCGCGATGCGCTTGCAGAGCGTCGCAACATCGGCGCGCGCACCGTGTGTGGCGGCCCAGTCGGACATCACGACTGCCTGGGCGTGGTGGTAGATCATGCCCTGAACGAAATCGACGTCGGCCTTGGTGTAGTCGTGCGCCGGCCCCGAAGCGGCCTGGGCAGAAATCGGCGCACTGATCAGGCCGGCGCAGGCCAATGCGACGGCCAGCCGCGGGGCGGCTGAGAGACGGCTCGAGAGTGACATGGCGGTCATGGGTTGTGGCGGACGGGCTCGCTTGTGCACGAGGCCCCCGCGGTCTGTACGGACAATACTTGTCGGGCGTTGCGCTGGCGACCCTTTCACTGCATTCGCCGCGCCCGACAGCAAGGCGATGCACCGGCTACGGGTCCGCCTCCGCTGTCTGACAAGCATCTACGAGTTGATAGCGGACACACCCGGCACAGACGGACAAGGCGGACTGAATTGGTAACTGCTCGAGATGTCAGTGCTCGAAACCAAACAACACGTTCTTGTCCTGTCCGTTCGTGTCCGGCCTTGTCCGCCTTCACAGTCGTCAGACTTTCATCATCGGCGGAGGCGGATTCACGAGAGCTCAGTCGTGCTCGCGTGTCCGCCTCCGCTGGCTGACACGCGCTGCCTGTTCCTAGAAGTTCCCGAAGAACTCTTTTTGTTTGTCTGACGCGCGGCGTGCTATCCTTCGCGCGAGGACGATGTCTGTAGTTGTCTCTGTTCTAATCCTTGTAGAACGCGGCGAGGCGGGCGCGCCAGTGGCACGTCCGCCTCGTCACGCCTGCCTAACGCGACAGCCGGATCAGGACTTGGCTGTCTCCAGTCCCTTCACCACGCCCTCGAGCAGCTGCACGCGCTTCGTGTCGCTCGCGCCCTGCTCGTCGTGCGACAGGTCGGTCGCCAGCTTCTTGAGCGCTGCTGCACGCTTGGACCCGCTCGCCGACCGCGCCGATGTGAGCGCGCTCTCGATAGCGGAGAGCCGATCGGCCGGGAGTCCGTTGTCGCGCTTGAGCTGGTCGACGTACGCGAGCGCCACCGGGAACGCCGCGGGCCATACGATCTTCGGTTGGTCCTGCGGATTCAGGACGTCGAAGTGCACGAGCTTTGCCGCGTCGATCTCGTTCTGCGTGAGGTCCGCCGTGGGCGTGAGCTCGAACACATCCAGGCCGCGCGCGATCTCCGAACCGTAGATGTAGCCGTTGTAGTAGTAGCCGCCCCAGTAGCCGCCGATGATGAGCTTCGTCGGGTTGATCGGGCCGCGGTCGAAGTACGCGATTTCTTTCACGTGCGCCGGATCCGTGAAGTCGAACACGGACACGCCGCCCTGATACCAGCCTTGCACCATGATGTCGCGTCCCGGCACGGGCACGAGGTTGCCGTTGTGCGCGACGCAGTTCTCCGCGTCGGTTTGCGCGGCCGGCATCTTGTAGTAGCCCGCGTGCGTGAGCGTGTTGCCCGTGAGCGTGAACACGGCGTCCGCGCCCCAATCGATCGGATCGGTCGCGCGACACTTGGGCGCGACGCCGCCGCCCCACTCATCCGTGAACAGCAGCTTGGTGGCGTCGTTGTTGAACGTGGCCGAGTGGAAGAAGGAGAAGTTGGAATCGGCCTGGGCGTCCACGCGCACCGGATGCATGGGATCCTTGATGTTGAGCAGGATGCCGTAGCCCGAGCACGCGCCGGCGCCAAAGCCGGACGCCGGATACACCGTGATGTCGTGGCACTGCGACGGCCCGCTGTTCCCGCCGAACAAGTTGGGAATCTTGATGCCTAACGTGCGCAGCGAGTCGGTCAAGCCCCGGGCCTTCGCCGTGTCGGTCTCGTACAGGAGCTCCGCGAGGAAGTGCGCCGCCTTGTCCGAATCGGCTGCCGTCGACGTGCGCGGCATGCCGATCGCATCGATGAAGCCGCGCGCCTGCACGACCGCCGCGCCCTTGGCCGTGTCCGCAATCGCGGCGCCGTGCGTCGCGGTATGCGTCAGATCGTTGAAGATGCGCGGCGAGCTGACGATCTTCGCCTGCTCGGGCTGTGCTAACGGAACGCGAATGACCTCGATGCGGAAGAGCGCGGTACTCGGGTCGGTGATGGCGCCGGCCTCGCACCCCGGCATCTCGCTCGACGATCGCACTCCGGCCAGACCCGACACGTACACGTAGATCACGCTCTTGTCGTTCGGGTCCTGCACGAGCGTGTGCGTGTGCGAGCCGCGGCACGTCTGCACGTCCGCGACCTGCTTCGGGTGCTTCATGTCCGAGATGTCGAAGATGCGAATGCCGACCATCCGCTCCTTGCTCACGGTGTCCTGGATCCCCTGTGTTCCGCAGTCCAGCCGGCTCGCCCCATTCTCGGCTGACACGAAGAGGAGATGGCCGTAGACCGACACGTCGCCCTGCTCGGTAAAGCAGACGAGGTGGTCGGCGAGCACCGGCTTCGCGGGATTCGAGACATCCCAGATCTGGAAGCCGCTGAAGTTGCCCTGGTAGACGTAGTGGCCGCCGAACGCCAGGTCGGAATTCGCGTACGTTAGGCCGCCGGGATCGTTCGGGTGGAAGTCATCCGGCTTCTTGACGTTCGCGACCAGCTTGAGGCCCTTGGCGGCTTCGCCGGCATCGTACAGGCCGGGCTTCAAGTGCGCGCGCGGATCAGTGGTATCGGATTGCGCCCGCGACACCGAGGGCAGGGCAGCGCCGAACATGCCTAACGCTGCGCACAGGAGGAGCGACGAGCGGAACGATCGGGGGCAAAAGCTCATTGGTTTTGGGCTCGCAGTGATGGGATGCGGTGCAGTGACCCGGCAGTGTCCGGCAGTATCCGGCAGTGTCCGCCTTACGTCCGTTCTCAGCTTCGTGCGCTCCCGAGTCCGCGTACGACGGCCTCGAGCAGCTGCACGCGCTTGGCGTCGCTCGCGCCCTGCTCGTCGTGCGACAGGTCGGTGCCCAACTTCTGGAGCAACGACGTTCGCTTGGCGCCACTCGCCGACCGCGCCGATGTGAGCGCGCTCTCGATGGCGGAGAGCTGGTCGGCCGGGAGTCCGTTGTCGCGCTTGAGCTGGTCGACGTAGGCAAGCGCGACCGGGAACGCCGCGGGCCACACGATCTTCGGTTGGTCCTGCGGGTTCAGCGTCTCGTAGCGCACGAGATTCGCCGCGTCGATCTCGTTCTGCGTGAGGTCGGCCGTTGGCGTCAGCTTGAACACGTCGAGGCCGCGCGCGATCTCGGAGCCGTAGATGTAGCCGTTGTAGTAGTAGCCGCACCAGAAGCCGCCTAACACAAGCTTCGTGCCGTCGATGGGGCCGCGGTCGAAGTACGCGATCTCCTTGGGGTGCGCCGGATCGGTGAAATCGAATACCGAGAGGCCGCCCTGATACCAGCCTTGCACCAGGATGTCGCGTCCCGGCACCGGCACGAGGTTCCCGTTGTGCGCGACGCAGTTCTCATCCTCGGTCTGCGCCGCCGGCATCTTGAAGTAGCCCTTCTGCGTGAGCGTGTTGCCGGCGAGCGTGAAGATTGCATCGGCGCCCCAATCCGACGGGTCCGACGCGCGGCACTTGGGCTGCGTGCCGCCGCCCCACTCATCGGTGAAGAGCAGTTTCGACGCATCGTTGCTGAACGTGGCCGAGTGCCAGAAGGAGAAGTTCGAGTCGGACACGGCCTGGACGCGGACCGGATTCGCGGGATCCTTGATGTCGAGCAGCAGGCCGTAGCCCGCGCACGCGCCGGCGGCCAGGTTCACCGACGGGTAGGCGGTGATGTCGTGGCACTGCAGGACGCCGCTGTTGGCGAGGCTGTCGGGCCGGCTGGGCACATCGACGCCTAACTGCTTCAACGAGTCGCTCAATACGTTGAACTTTTTCTCGTCGGTTTCGAAGATCACCTCGGCGATGAGGTGCGCCACGCGATCAGAATCGGCTGCCGTGGTTTTCGCCGGCAGACCGACCATCGGGAGGTAGCCGCGCGCCATCTTGAGCGCCGCGCCGTTCGCCGTGTCGGCGATCGCGGGGCCATGCGTCGCCGGCTTCGTGAGGTCGGCGAAGATGCGCGGTGTGCTCACGACCTTCGCCTGCTCGGGATGCGCGAGCGGGACGCGGATCACCTCGATGCGGAAGAGCGCCGAGTTCGGGTTGGTCATGCTGCCGAGCTCGCAGCCCGCGAGCTCGCTCTTAGGCCTAACGGACGCGAGTCCGGACACGTACACGTAGACCACGCCCTTGTCGGTGGGGTCGGGGACCAGCGTGTGCGTGTGCGAGCCGCGGCAGGTCTGCACGGTCGCGACCTGCTTGGGATGGTGAAGGTCGGAGATGTCGAAGATGCGTACGCCCATCACGCGTTCGCTGCTCACCGTGTCCTTGATGCCCTGCGTCCCGCAATCGATGCGGCTCGCGGGGCTTTCGGCGGACACGAACAGCAGGTGGCCGTACACCGAGACGTCGCCCTGCTCGGTGAAGCAGACCAGGTGTTCGGCGAGGACAGGCGTGGCGGGATTCGCGATGTCCCAGATCTGGATCCCGCTGAAGTTGCCTTGATACAGATAGTGGCCGCCGAACGCGAGATCGGAGTTCGCGTACGTTAGGCCGCCGGGGTCGTCGGGATGAAAGTCCGCGGGTTTGTTGGCATGGGCCACGAGCTGCATGCCCTTCGCTGCCACGCCGGCATCGTACAGACCGGGCTTGAGGTGCGCGCGCGGGTCGTTCGTATCGGATTGCGCGCGCGCCAGCGACGGCACCGCACCGGCGACCATGCCGATCGCGGCGCACAGCATGAAGGACGAGCGGAACGACGCCGAGCGATGTCTCATTGGCTTGGGCTCGCAGTAAGTGTGTGCAATAGTCCGGAGTGATCCGGACGGGCGCGAAGGACACGAGCCCACACCGGATGCGCTCGGTATCGAGCGCTCTGGAATGCTAGACAATAGTGAGGGCGGACAATGCCGGACAAGACCGGAGACCTTTGTTGTACCGCGACGTGGTCCCAATCAGCTCGCTTTCTCCGGCTTTGTCCGGCCTTGTCCGGGTGTGTCCGTCTTCAGTCCGAGCTCCTTTTGGAGGTATCGGTGGCCAAGGCCGGTGACCACCAACGCTCGGCTCTGCCGGTCGCGGGCGACCCATTTTCTGGCGAGCGCCACGGTGAGGAGGGCCGCGCCGATGGCGCCGCCGACATGCGACCGGCGCTCGCTCCAGTCGAGGCAAGCAAACGCCAGCCGGCGGCGGAGGCGGCGGGCGGCGTCGACATCGATGCCTAACGTTGTGAGCCCCTTCGCGCCCTTCGGCGTGACGTCGTACGTCTCGTCATCGCCGGGCCCCGCGATCCAGCCCAGTTCTGTTAGGCGGTCGTGGATGGCGACGCCGAGTGCGCCGGCCATGTGGTCGTAGCAGGTGCGGGCGGCGCGGAGGTGGTCGGGCGTGTTGGGCACGAACTCGTGGTGTGTGGCGCCGGCGAGCACGCTCAGGGCCTCGAGCACGTCGGCGACTTCGGGTCCCTCGAGGCTGTAGTACCGGTGCTTGCCCTGCACCTGCACCCTGGTCAGGTGTTCGGTCTCGAGTTTGTGGAGGTGGACGCTGGCGGTGGACGGGCTCACGCCGGCGACGAGGGCGAGCTCGGTGCTGGTGCGGGCGCGGCCATCGAGGAGGCAGTAGAGCATGGTGGCACGCGCGGGCTCGCCGATGGCGGCGGCGGCGCGGGCGGCGTGCGCATCGGTGCGGCGGGCGACATCCATACTTTGACCATAAACGAAGTGTCAACGCCCGGCAACTGCTAGCTTTGCGGCATGGATGACGACCACTTCGCGACCGGTCTCGTTGGCCGGCGTGACGCACTCAAGACAGGGCTTGCCGCCTGGGCGGCGCTCAAGCTCGCGCGACTGCGTGCCGTCCTTCCCGCCGACCGGAGCACAGCCATGACCATTACCTGCGTGATCGGCTATCAGATCGACCCGTTCCAGCGCGAGGCGTTCGCGCAGTACGCCGCGAACTGGGGGAAGGTGATTCCGCGGTGCGGCGGACACCTCATCGGGTATTTCCTGCCTTACGAGGGGACCAACGACGTGGGCTGGGGGCTGATCGCGTTCGACAGTCTCGCGTCCTACGAGCGGTACAAGGAGCGGCTCAAGACGGACCCGGACGCGCAGGAGAACTTCAAGTTCGCGCAGCAGAAGCGGTGCATTTTCCGGGAGGAGCGCAACTTCGTGCAGGTGGTGGACGGGACGTTCGAGGTGCCGGCGGCGCGGTAGCGTTAGGCGGTAGCGGGGGCGTTACGATGCTGTACGAGGGCGTAACATCTGTTCCTACTATTATATAGATGAGCCCGCGTCCTGACTGGTAAGCTGTCCTGCAGCGCGCATGGGAGAACTTCCTCGCTCTGGGGAACACGGATTGAGCGGATTCAACGGATTGTTCGGATTGTTCAACTTCGTTGTCGGCGTTCGTCGTTCACGGGCAACGCCATCAGGATTTCGCGCACACAACGATTCACTGCTGTTCCCAGCGTTAGGCGCTTCACGCGCCAGCCGAGCAATCCGAACAATCCGTCGAATCCGCTCAATCCGTGTTCCCCAGAGCGAGGAAGTTCTCCAGTCGGGCCATCGCGCGTCGCTTTTGAACGTGCTACCGTTGTGCGGTGTTCAGCCCGCTCGAGAAGCCGAGGCTCGTACTGCGCGTTGGCGTTGCCGGAGCCATCAAGCTTCCGGAGTCGCAGCGCGCTCGGCTCCACGAGTTGTTCGCCCAGGTGTATCGTGTGTTGGCGACGCGGCTCGAGGCACTGTCGCCCTCGCGCGACCAGTCGGCTCGGCCGGACATCTGCTCGTACTACTCGGCCGGCGATGACGACAGACCGGCGCGTCCGCTCATGCGCGTCGTATCGGGACTGGCCGACGGGACCGATCAGATCGCCTTCGAGTCGCTGTTGGCGTTCGAGTGCGAGGCGCGCACCAGCCCCTCGAAACCCGGTGCGCACACTGACTTCGAGCTGGTCGCGATCCTGCCGTGCGACGCGACGTCCTTTCGCGACAACAGCGAAGTCAAGAACAAGAACGCGTTCGACACGCTCCTCGGGCGCTGCGCGTACACGATCGAGCTCGACGGCCGGTGTGTCCCGCACCCGCCGCACCACGCCGCACCCGACCGCCTAACGACGGAACGGCGGAACCGCGCGTTCCGCGTGCAGGCGGCCGCGCTGCTCCGGCAGTGCGATCTACTCATCGCCAATGCGGACCTCGAGGCCGGCGCCGGCATCGGCGGCACACGCGAAACCATGGCGGCCGCCGTTGCGTTAGGCATACCCGTCATCGTGCTATCGGCGGCGGCGGACGCGCGCGAGCGACCCGTGTCCGTCATCACGCGCCCCGTGGACCTGGAGCGCACCGCCGAGTCGACGGATACACCGTGGGAACAGAACGTCGAGCAGGTCGCGACGCGCATCCTGGCCGATCCGCGCACGACGCGCGCCGGTCCCTACGCGCGCGGCGGCGCCGAAAGCGGTGCGGCGCGGCTGGATAGCACCGAAGCGGAGCTGTTGGACGAGTTCTTCGACGGCGGCGAGCGGCGCGCGCGCGTGCGACCGCGGCTGTGGTCGGCCTTCGTGCGGCGCTTCCACCGCCTAACGGCGAGCGGCGCCGACATGGCCATCGAACCGTTCGCCGCGTTTCGCGCGCGGGCGGCGCAGTTGAGCGCGCACTACACGGGCCTCTACCGCGGCGCCTTTCTCGTCAACTACACGCTGGCGGCAGGGGCCGTCGCACTCGCGGTCACGACGCTCGTGTACCTCTTGCTGCTGGCGCGCCATCGCGCTCCAACCGACGCGGGTGGCGAGGTCCTCCTGTCCATCGCGATCGTCGAGCTCATCGTGCTGGTCGCGATTTTTCTGAACACGCATCACGGCAATAGCCATCACTGGAACGGCAAAGCGGTCGACTACCGGTATCTCGCCGAGCGGCTTCGGGCGATGTACTACCTGTCGCCGATGGCATCCCTGCGCTTGGCGCCGCCGCGCGTCGCGCGCTACGCCGCCACGGCACTGAGACAGAGCGTGGTCGATTGGC
>DASVAC010000016.1:0-33603 GCA_036376535.1 Gemmatimonadaceae bacterium
AATGACAAATGAGTCCGCCTTGTCCGGCTGTGTCCGGGTGTGTCCGCTTCAAACTCGTAGATGCCTGTCAGGCAGCGGAGGCGGACACGCGAGACCCTGCTGACCTCTCGGGAAAGTCGACGTGCAAACTGAACCAGCACGATCTCCACCGGCGCTATGGCAGCTTCACATGGGGTCGCGTTAGTTTGCTCTATCTATGCCTGTTCACGTCACTTCCGAGATCGGCTCGCTGCGCTCTGTCCTGGTCCACACACCCGGGCCCGAGCTTCTCGCCGTGACGCCGGCGAACCGCGAGGACTACCTCTACGACGACATCGTCGACCTCGAAAACGCCGAGCGAGAGCACCGGCGGTTCGTGGCCATTCTGGAGCGATTTGCGCGCGTCCATTACGTCCGCGACCTCCTCGCCGAGGTCGCCGTGCTGGACGACGCGCGCAACCTGCTCGTCCGCGAAGCCACCGATATCGTTCCGTCGGGCCCGTTAGCCTCCAAGATCGGCGAGCGTCCGCCCAACGAGCTCGTGAAGATGCTCATCGAAGGCGAGGGAGAAGAACCGGGACCGTTGGCCAAAGCGCTCAACGAGTCGGGCTACATGCTACCGCCGCTGCCCAACTTGTTCTTCACGCGCGACACGGCGATGGTGATCGGCGGCCATATCCTCATCGGCTCGATGCGCTACGGCGTGCGGTGGTCGGAAGAGCTGATCATGAAGGCGCTGTTCCGGTATCATCCGCTGCTCTCCAACCAAGGCATTCTGTACGACGGTGCCGCGGAACGCCGGAACAACTACACCATCGAGGGTGGCGACGTGCACCCGCTCCGCGCCGACACGGTGGTGATGGGGTTCAGCGAGCGCACGAGTCCCGCGGCAATCGATAGTGTGTCGGAGCTGCTCTTCACGAACACGCCGGTCACGGAAGTGATCGTGGTCGTGATGCCCAAGGAGCACACGGCGATCCACCTCGACATGATCTTCACGCAGTTGGACCGCGAGCTCGCCGCGATCCATCCGCCGCACTTCGTGGGCGCCGAGCGTCTGGCGATTCTGCATCGTCGCAAGGGGCAGCGGCACATGAGCGAGATGCCTAACATCTTCGCCGCGCTGCAGAACGTCGGGCTGCCCATGGAGCCGGTGTTCTGCGGCGGCGAGCATCGCACCGTGCAGGAGCGCGAACAGTGGTCGAGCGGCTGCAACTTCGTGACGACGCGGCCCGGCGTCGCGATCTCGTACACGCGCAACGAGGCGACGCTGTGCGAGCTGCAGAAGATGGGATTCAAGATCGTGCCCGCGGTCAGCTTCCTGACGGGGCAGGAGCGCGTCCGCGACGGCGAGCGCGCGGTCATCACGTTCGAGGGCGCGGAGCTCGTGCGCGGCGGTGGCGGGCCGCGCTGCATGACGCTGCCGCTCGAGCGCGACGACCCGTGGTCCTGAGCTCCGTCTTCGTCACACAGGTGCGCGGGAGCCGGCCGTGACGCCGGTCGAGGGCGTGTCGACGCGCCTAACGGACACCGTGCTCACGCGCCGCGCGTGCGAACTGTTGGGCAACGGACCCGCCGATGCGGTGGCGCTCATCGAGCACGTGTGCCAACTCCCCGGCGCCCCGCGCGTGGTTGCCGAGCAGATGGCGTTCGCGTTGTTCGCCGGCCGGCCCGAGTTCACGCAAGACGCCGCGGGCCACTGGGCGTTGGCACCGCGCGGCCTCGCCATGGCCGCCACGCACGCCGCGACGCGCGCGATTCTCGCCGACGTCCCGCCGCAGCGGCGCGAATCGTTAGGCGACTTGAGCTACGTCGTCGTCGACACCGAGACCACCGGCATGCGCGCCTGGCACGGCGACCGCATCACGGAAGTCGCGGCGGTGGTCGTGCGCAACGGCGTCATCTGCGAACGCTTCGAGACGCTCGTGAACCCCGAGCGCCCCATTCCACGCATGATCACGGCGCTCACGCACATCGATGCCGCGATGGTCCGGAACGCGCCGGTGTTCGCCGACGTATGCGACGAGCTGCTGCGTGTGCTCGAGGGCCACGTGTTCGTCGCGCACAACGTCGAGTTCGATTGGCGATTCCTGAGCGCCGAGCTGGTGCGCGCGCGGGGACGCCGTCTCGTTGGGCGAAAGCTCTGTACGGTGCGACTGGCGCGACGCGTGTTGCCGTATCTGCGCAGCCGGCGACTCGATAGTCTCGCGCGCTACTACGACATCCAGATTTTCGATCGCCACCGCGCCGGCGGCGATGCGCATGCGACCGCGCACGTGCTGCTCAGACTTCTGGAGGCCGCGCGCGCGCTCGAGTGCCGGCACTGGGACGATCTCGAGCAGTTGGTCGCGATGCCGCGCCGCGGTCGCCGGCGTCGCGGCCGGCGCTCGGCGCTCCCGCACTCATCGGATGGGTGGGGCGAAGGACAAGGGTAGGGGACAGGGAGCATCATTCGTCATGAGCACACCACAGGTACGCACGCGAACCATTGGCGCGTGGACGGTCCACGCGATCCAGGCGGGTCCACTCAAGCTCGACGGCGGCGCCATGTTCGGCGTGGTGCCCAAGCCGCTGTGGGAAAGGCGCCTTCCCGCCGACGAACGCAACCGCATTCCGATGGGCATGCGGTGTTTGTTAGTCGAACACGATTCCGGTCTCGTGCTCATCGACACCGGCGCCGGCAACAAGGAAAACGAGAAGTTCTACGACATCTACGGCATCGAGAACGCCGGAACCACGGGCCCCACCGCGCTCGAGGATGGCATCCGCGCGGCAGGGCATCGCCCGGAAGACGTGTCGGTCGTGATCAACACGCACCTGCATTTCGACCACGCCGGCGGCAATACGTATCGCGACGCACAGGGGGCCATTCGCGCATCGATGCCCAACGCACGGTACGTCGTGCAGCGCGGCGAGCACCATTTCGCGACGCACCTGAACGAGCGAACCGCGGCCAGCTACTTCGCGCACAACTTCGAGCCCATTCGCGAGGCGGGCCGGCTCGATCTCGTGGAAGGCGAGCGCGAGATCGTCCCCGGAATCACCGTGCTGCCGACGCCCGGACACGTGCCGTTCCATCAGTCGGTGCTGCTCAGGTCGCGCGGCGAGACCGCGCTCTATTTAGGCGACCTGGTCCCGACCACGACGCACCTGCCTCTGCCGTGGATCATGGGCTACGACCTGGACCCGCTCGTGACACTCGAGACCAAGCGGCGGATACTTCTGCGCATGGAAGCCGAGGGGTGGCTCGCGCTGTTCGAACACGACGCGTTCCATGCGTGGGGCCGCATCGTCCATGATGGTAAGGCGTACGGGTTAGGCAGTGAGGCGGAGTGAGGGGGGAAGCGCTCGCTGGCGCTCGCTTGGGGAAGAACTGCGCTTGGGGAAATGGGGAAGCGGCGGGCGACGCCGTCTTGGGGATCGGAAGGACATCAGTGGTCTCCGGGTGGAGATTGCCGGATTGCGCGGGCTCGCGAGTGGGCACTCCAGTGGCCAGATCATTGATGTTGTTCCTCTCCCCAAGGCGGCGTCGCGCGCCGGTTCCCCATTTCCCCAAGCGGAGCGCTTCCCCATTCCCTCGCTTGCGATTGACTGTGCCGCCGGGCGCCTATAAATTACGCCGTGACAATCAGGTAAGCAGAGCGGCCTTACCGCTCTCACCCTCCGGCCCTCGTGCGATACGCGCACGAGGTGTGCTGTAGGAGTTCAGTGCACGAGACGCCGCCCGGGATAGGGCGGTCGTCGGGCATCGCGGACTCCGGAGAGGCGTCCGCGATTTTTTTCTCACGCTAGGAGGAACCTCGCCCATACAGGACAGCACGAAACGCGTCCGCGTCAACCGGCAGATCCGCATCAGCCCCCTGCGGGTCATCGCTCCCGATGGCTCTCAGTTAGGCATTCTGGATTTGGAGACGGCCCTCGCGCAGGCGGAAGCGCAAGGACTCGATCTCGTGGAAGTCGCCCCGTTGGCTCGGCCGCCCGTGGTCCGCATCATGGATTACGGGAAGTTCAAGTTCGAGCAGGCCAAGATGGCCCGGCAGGCGAAGAAGAAGCAGCACGTGATTCACCTCAAGGAGGTGAAGTACCGTCCCGGCATCGATGACCACGACTTCGATACCAAGACGCGGCACGCGCGGCGCTTCCTGGCAGACGGCAACAAAGTGAAAGTGACCATGATGTTCCGCGGCCGGCAGGTCGCGCACCCCGAGTTAGGCAAAGAGGTTCTCGACCGCGTGTCCAACGAGCTGTCGGACATCGGGAAAATCGAAGCCGACGCCAAGCTCGAGGGCAAGAACATGACCATGATTCTCGCTCCCAAGTGAGATGGAACGACTACCATGCCGAAGATGAAGACGCACCGAGGTGCGGCGAAGCGCTTCAAGAAGACCGGATCGGGCAAAGTCCGGCGCTACAAAGCGTACAAGAGCCACATCCTCACCAAGAAAACGTCCAAGCGGAAACGCAGACTTCGCCGCGCCGGCCTCATCGCCACGACCGGTGACACCAAGCGCATCAAGCGCCTCATTCAGGCCTAAGGAGATCCCCAATGCCTCGGGTCAAGTCGAACGTCACGCGGCTCAAGCGCAAGAAGCAGGTGATGGAGCACGCGCGCGGTGCATTCGGCGCGCGCAGCAAACTGTGGAAGGCGGCGAAAGAAAACGTCGAGCGCGGCTGGAAGTACGCGTACCGCGATCGCCGCAACAAGAAGCGCGAATTCCGTCGCCTCTGGATCGTCCGCATCAACGCCGCGGCGCACCAGAACGACATGAGCTATAGCGTGTTCATGGATGGCCTCAAGAAGGCCGGCATCGAGGTCGACCGGAAGATTCTTGCCGATCTCGCCGTGCACGACCCGGCGGCGTTTACCGTCCTCGCCGAGAAGGCGCGGGCGGCGCTCTCCGCGGCCTAACGGTCCGCGTCGAGTCCGGAGCGAGGGCGGTTCGCGCTGCATCGCTCCACACGCTTGGGTTTCTCTCGGCGGCGAAGGCCTGTGGTCGGCTTTCGCCGCCGCGTTGTTGTCATCCACTCGCGATCCCGAATGACGCTCGACGAATTCCTCGCGGCTATAGCGGCGCTCGACGCATCGTCCCGCGCGCGCGTCGAGGCGGCCGACACACCGGCCGCGCTCGAAGCGGCGCGCACCGAGCTCGTGGGCCGCAAGAGCGGCCGCCTAACGGAGCTCATGCACGCGCTCCCGGGGCTGCCCCCCGACACGCGCCGCGAGGCCGGCGCAGCCGTCAACCGGCTCAAGACGGCTCTCGAATCGGCGCTCGACGACCGCCGCGCCGCGCTCGCCGCGCACGCGCCGGCCGCGCCCGCGCTCGATCGCACCATGCCCGCGCGCCGCGAATGGCGCGGCGCCAAGCATCCGGTCACCCTCGTCGTCGACGAGATCGTCGAGATCTTTCGCGAGTTGGCGTTCACCGTTGCCACCGGTCCCGAGGCTGAGCACGACTGGTACAACTTCGGCGCGCTCAACTTTCCGCCCGAACATCCGGCCATGGATCTGCACGACACGCTCTACCTGGCCAAGGGCGCGCTCCTGCGGACGCACACATCGCCGGTGCAGGTGCGCACGCTGCAATCGTATCCGCCGCCGATTCGCATTCTGGCGCCGGGCAACGCATTCCGCCGCGACTTCTTCGACGCGTCGCACGCGCCGGTGTTCATGCAGATCGAAGGCATGGCGGTGGACGAAGGCGTGAGCTTCGTCGACCTCAAAGCGACGCTCACGCATTTCGCGACGCGCTTCTTCGGCAAAACCGAGACGCGTTTTAGGCCGAGCTACTTTCCGTTCACGGAACCGTCGGCGGAAATGGACGTGCGCTGCACCATCTGCGGCGGCTCGGGATGTCCCGCGTGCAAGGGCACGGGATGGATGGAGATTCTGGGCTCGGGGATGATCCATCCCGCGGTGCTCGAATCGGCCGGCGTGGATTCCGAGAAGTACACGGGGTGGGCGTTCGGTATGGGACCGGGACGCATTGCCGATCTGCGCTACGGCATCCCCGATATCCGGTTCCTGTACGACTCCGACGTCCGGTTCCTCGAACAGTTCGCGACATGAACGCGTCACACGCCTGGTTGGCATCGCTCCTCACCGTTCCGCTCTCCGCCGAGCGCATGCGCGAGCTCATCACCGCGCACTGCTGCACGGTGGATGAAATGGTGCGCCTGCGCGACGACCTGAGCGGCGTCGTGATCGGCCGCGTCGTGGAAGCGGCGCACCATCCCGACTCGGACCACCTCTGGGTGACGAAGGTGGACGCGGGCGGCGGCGCGCTGCTCGACGTGGTGTGCGGCGCGCCTAACGTAAAGGCGGGCGGCGTGTATCCGTTCGCGCCCGTGGGCACCACACTGCCCGGCGGCCTGGTGCTCGAGCGCCGCAAGATTCGCGGCGCCCTCTCCAACGGCATGCTCTGCTCGGCGCGGGAACTGCGCCTGAGCGACGACCACGAAGGGATTCTCGAGCTCGAGACGACGGCCGCGCCCGGCACCCCGCTGCTCGACGCGATTCCGTTAGGCGACACACGCCTCGTCATCGACGTCACGCCCAACCGGCCGGACCTGCTGTCGCATGCGGGCCTGGCGCGCGAGCTCGCGGCGGCAGTGGGCGCGCGGATGCGCCTGCCCCCGGTGCCGGGCGCGCCGTCGCTCGCGCGTGCTCCAGCGGCGCGTGCCGACAGCGAGATGCAGGTGGGCGGCGTGCGCGTCCGGCTCGAAGACGCGGAAGGATGTCCGCGGTACATGGGCGCGGTCATGCGAGGCATTACCGTGGGGCCGAGCCCCGCGTGGCTCGCCGAGCGCATCGTGGCCGTGGGCGGCCGGTCGATCAACAACGTGGTCGACGCCACCAACTACGTGCTCCACGAGCTCGGCCAACCGGTGCACGCGTTCGACGCGGCGAAGTTAGGCGGAAGCGAGATCGTCGTGCGACGCGCGCGGGCGGGCGAGACAATCGTCACGCTCGACGGCGTGTCGCGCACGCTGAACGCGGACACCACGGCGATCGCCGACCACAATCGCGCGCAGGCCGTCGGCGGCGTGATGGGCGGCGCCGAGAGCGAAGTCACGCCACAGACCACGGCGATCTTCATCGAAGTCGCGCACTTTGATCCGGTGCGCGTCCGTCGGGCGCGTCGCGCGCTCAACCTCTCGACGGACGCGAGCTACCGGTTCGAGCGGCACGTCGACATCGAGCTGCCGCCACGTGCACTCGCGCGCGTGATCGAGATTGTGGCGGCTGTCGCCGGAGGCCATGTAGACGGTGCACCGGGCGACCTCTACCCGGCGCCGCACGTCCCGCGCACCGTCTCCCTCAGGCCCGCGCGCGTGGCCACCCTACTCGGCGACGCGGTGCCGCAGCAGGAGATCGTGGGCCTGCTCACTCCGTTAGGCTTTGAAGTCGAGGCCCGCGCGGGTGCGCTCGAGGTGACGGTGCCGTCGTGGCGGCCGGATGTGGTGCGCGAAGTGGACCTCGTGGAGGAAGTCGCGCGATGCCGCGGATACGACACGTTCTCGAGCGAGCTCCGTCCGTTCAGGCCGGGCACGGTGCCCGAGTCGTCGCTCGAGACGGTGTCGCGTCGCGTGCGCGATGCGCTCGTCGCGCGCGGTCTGCTCGAGGCGCGCCCGCTCCCGTTCGTGAAGGGCGCCGACATTGGTTTCGTGCGCGTCGCGAATCCGTTGTCGGAAAACGAAGCGCACCTCCGCCGCGACCTGCTCGACACGCTCGCGCGCCGCGCGGAATACAATCTCGCGCGGATGCAGCGCGATGTGCGCCTGTTTGAGATCGGCGCGGTGTTCTTGCCGTCTGCCGACACGCTGCCCGTAGAGGAGTTGCGCGCCGCACTCATTGTGATGGGCCACCGCCGGCCCGCTCACTGGACCGAGACGCGTCCGCCCGATTTCGACGAGTGGGACGCGAAGGGGCTCGCGGTGGAGCTCGCGTCGGCGGCGTATCCCGCGGCGGAGATCGCGCTCGAGTCGGACGCGGATTCCGACTGGCTCTGGTCGGTCATTGTTGACGGCACGCGCCGCGGCGGCGTGCGTCGCGTTCCACTCGACGCACCGGTATGGGCAGCCCCCGCGTACGGCGTCGAGCTTACCCTGCTCACGGTTCCGTCCGCCTTTGTCGCGCAACCTGGCGCGGCGCGCTACGACGCGACGCCGGCTGTGGCCACAGCGAACCACGTGCAGTACCGCGCACTGCCCGACACACCGGCGGCCGAGTTCGATCTGGCCCTTCTCGTGCCGAATGACCTGCCGGCGGCGCACGTCGAAAAAGTGATCCGCGGCGCGAGCGGCGAGCTGCTCGAACAGGTGACCCTGTTCGACGAGTATCGCGGCGACGCGGTGCCCAACGGATTCCGCAGCCTCGCGTGGCGATTGACGTTCCGTCATCCGGAGCGCACTCTACGTGACAAGGAGGTAGCAGGTCGTCGCGAAAAGCTCCTGCGTACTCTCGAAGGAGAACTCGGTGTCCGACAACGAACGTCCTGATCTCGCCGCGTTTCAGGAGCTGGAACAGCTCATCCACGCGCTGGCCGAAGAAATGGCGTCGTGGCGACGCCGGGCGCACGAAGCGGAATCACGTTTGCGGACGCTCAGCAACGGATCGGGCGGCGGAAGCAAGGCGAGCGGCCGGTCGGAAATCGAACGCGAAAACGAAGAGCTGAGGCGGCGCCTGGATAGCGCGCAGCAGCGTACCAAACAACTCCTGGACCGTCTGCGGTTCCTCAGGCAGCAACATGAACTCGGAGCAGATCGATGAGTGTCGCCCACAAGTCGACCGTGAAAGTCACGATCCTGGGCGAGGAGTACGCGATTCGCAGCGACGAAACGCCGGAGCACACGCGCGCCGTGGCCGACCACGTCGACGCGACCATCCGCGCGCTCATGAACGCCGGTGTCGTGGTCGAATCACACAAGGCGGCCATCCTCGCGGCCATGCAGATCACGTCCGAGTTGTTCAAGTCGCGCCAGGGTCCCGAGGAGCTCGCCGAGCGGATGCGAAACATCTCGTCGGAAGTGCGGCGCATGCTTCCGCCCCAGAAACGGTAGCGTTCTAAGAGGGGGAAGGCTGGCATCTACGCTCACGTTGAAACGCGCACTGCGCGGACACAACGGACACAGCACGGATCGCTCGGCTGCGGTGGTGAGTCTGGCCGTCGCGGCTGGTATCGCTGTTTTTTGGGTCTTCGGGGAATTTCGGGAAAATGAGGCGACAGGTCGGTACACCCGGCGCGCTAGGTCCGGTGGGAGTGCGACGTGAGGGCTCACGGGAAGCGCGCATTGAGGGCTTCCTCGCTCTGGTGTGAAGGATAACGACAAGGATTCAAGAGATGGGGTCGTTCACATCCGACCTCAACGCCGCGCGCAGCGGCAACATCGAGTGCCTTGCGTCGTTGAGGTCGGATGCGAACCGACCCCATCCCTTGTATCCTTGTCGTTATCCTTTGAGCCTCTGTCGTTAGGCTCTCACACGCGGGGGAGGTTGAAAGGCCCCGGCCCCGCTGCCTTTCCCGGAAATTCCCGAAGAACCTGTTTTTGGGGGAAATGCGCGAGTCGGGACTGAACGCGAATTGCAGCACCCGCATGCGAGGACGCGACAGAAGAGTCGTTGCAATTGTTCAAAAAACTGAAGAAGCCTGACTTGCCGAGACGTTCTCACCGGACAGCCACGCGGTCCGTGGTGTGTCCGTTGTGTCCGTGCAGTGCCCCTTTCAACGTGAGCATAGACGCCAGCCATTCCGGCTCACCGCGCCGGATCGCTCGAGGCATTCAAGTAGGACAAAAAGCCGTTGGTACGCAGGCCTTGCTAGAGGACACCCGGGGCGCGTACTTTGTGTAAGTCCTCAAGGGTTTTCTCCTAGTCGCATGTGCTGGTTGCAGTTAGCGTTGTCCGCCTCGCACCCCACGTCGGTGCTGGGCCGACAGCCGCTACGCGATTGGCCGCGACGCCCCGGGGCGTTTCCACGATCGCGTGACGCGTGCGTCGCGTTGGAGCATAGATCCAATGAGCGTAACCGCGCTGTATGCCGCGTTTGGCGTAGTGCTCATCCTCGCCGTCGCGGTTTTTTTTGTACTCGGACGAGTGGCGGGGCGCGCAGCAGAACGGCGCGCGTTAGCAGCAGCCAAGTCGACGGCTGAAGAAACGGCAACGCGCATCACCGATGACGCGCGCCGTGAAGCCGAAACCCTGAGAAAATCCGCGATCGTCGCCGGCAAGGAAGAGACGATCAAACTGCGCGAGGCCTGGGAGGTCGACGCGGCCAAACGCCGCGAAGAGCTCGAGCGCGCCGAGCGGCGCATGCAGGAGCGCGAGACCGGCCTCGATCGCAAGTACGACATCCTCGATCAGCGCGACAAAGAGCTCGGCCGACGCGGCAGTGATCTCGGGCGCCGAGAGAAAATTGTCACAGAGCGCGAAGGCGAGCTCGACAAGCTCGTCCTCGAGGAGCGACGACGCCTCGAGCAACTTGCGGGCATGTCCGCGCGTGATGCGAAAGCGGAACTCATGAGCCGTCTCGCCGAGGAAGCACAGGCCGAGGCGGCAAATACTGTCCGGGAGATTCGCGAGTCCGCGCGAAGAAATGCTGAGCGCGAAGCGAAAAAGATTGTGGCTCTGGCGGTCCAGCGTATAGCGGCCGAGCATACGTCCGAGATCAGCGTGTCGTCGGTTTCGCTGCCCAACGACGAGATGAAAGGCCGCATCATCGGCCGCGAGGGTCGCAACATCCGGGCGTTCGAGCTCGCGACAGGCGTCGATGTCATCATCGACGACACCCCGGACACGGTCGTGGTCTCGTGCTTCGATCCGGTGCGTCGCGAAGTAGCGAGGCTGGCATTGCAGAAGTTGGTGGCCGACGGGCGCATCCATCCGGGCCGAATCGAGGAAGTGGTGGCCAAATCGCGCAAGGAAGTCGAAGCAGCCATCCAGGAAATGGGCGAGCAGGCGGCGTACGAAGTGGGTGCGCACGGACTGCACGCGGAGCTCGTGAAGCTCGTCGGGCGCATGCACTATCGCACGAGCTACGGGCAGAACATCCTGCAACATTCCAAGGAAGTGGCGCACCTGGCCGGCATCATGGCCGCCGAGCTCGGTCTCGACGTCACGATGGCCAAGCGCGGCGCGTTGCTGCACGACGTCGGCAAAGTGCTCACGCACGAGCATGAGGGCACGCACGTGCAGCTCGGCGTGGAGGTCGCGACCAAGTACGGCGAGCACCCGCTCGTCGTGAACTGCATCGCGGCGCACCACGACGACGTGCCGCACGAGAGCGAGGTGTCGGTGCTCGTGCAGGCGGCGGACGCGATTTCGGGCTCGCGGCCCGGTGCGCGTCGCGAAGCGTTCGAGACGTACGTGAAGCGTCTCGAGGGTCTGGAGCGGATAGCCGCGAGCTACACGGGCGTGGACAAAGTCTTCGCCATCCAGGCCGGGCGCGAGATTCGCGTGATCGTGAATCCCGACGACGTGGACGACACGCGGATGACGTCGTTGAGCGAGGAAATCGCGCGTCGTATCGAGGGTGAATTGCAGTATCCGGGGCAGATCAAAGTGGTGGTGATTCGTGAGCAACGGGCGGTGGACTTTGCCCGCTGAGCTGATCGACGGCGTCGCGATCGCGCGGCAGATCCGCGGCGAGGTGGCGTGCGACGTCCAACGGCTCGCCCAACGCGGCATCGTTCCCGGCCTAACGGTGGTATTGGTGGGCGACGACCCGGCGAGCGCCGTCTACGTGCGCAGCAAGGGCAAAGCGACCGAAGAAGCCGGCATGCACAGCGTCACCATTCGGTTACCCGCCGACACCACGCAGGCCGATCTTGTCGCGCACATCGATGCGTTGAACGCCGACCCGTCGGTGCACGGCATCCTGGTGCAGATGCCGCTGCCCAAACAGATCGACGCCGATGCGATCGTTAGGCGCATCCGCCCCGAGAAGGACGTCGATGGGTTTCATCCGGTGAACGTGGGGAAGAACCTGATCGGCGAGCGCGATGGCTTCGTGCCGTGCACGCCGGCGGGCGTGCAGGAGCTCCTCGTGCGCAGCGGCGTCGAAACGCGGGGCGCCGAGTGCGTCGTGGTTGGGCGGAGCAACATCGTCGGCAAGCCGATGATGGCGCTCATGGTGCAGAACGCAGCGGGCGCCAACGCGACCGTCACGGTGTGCCACAGCGCGACGCGCGATCTCGCGGCCCACACGCGCCGCGCCGACATCCTCATCGTGGCGGCCGGCCGTCCGCGCATGGTCACCGGCGACATGATTCGTCCCGGTGCGGTGGTGATCGACGTCGGCATCAACCGCGTCGCCGACGCGTCGACCAAGAGTGGATACCGGTTAGTCGGGGACGTGGACTTCGAGAGCGCGCGAGACGTCGCGTCGCTGATCACGCCCGTGCCGGGCGGCGTGGGGCCCATGACCATCGCCCTGCTGCTTCGGAACACGGTGCGCGCGGCGGAGCGCTCGGCGTGACCAAGCCGGGTCCGCGGCGCGCGTCGCCGCCGGACGCGCCCGACCTCTTCGACGCGCCGGGTGCACCGCCGCGGCCGCGCGCGCCGCGGCGGCGCGAGGATTCGCCTAACGTCGGCGATGGCGGCTCGCCCGAGAGCGCCATCAGCGTGTCGACGCTCACGCGCACGGCGAAGGACATCGTCGAAGGCGCGTTCCCGCCGCTCTGGGTGCGCGGCGAGGTGACCAATTTCTCGATACACCGCAGCGGGCACTGGTACTTCTCGCTGCGCGATTCCATGGCTCGCGTGCGCTGCGTGATGTGGGCCACCGATGCGCGGCGTCTCCCCGCGCCGCCGGATGACGGCATGCAGGTCACTGCGTTAGGCAGAATGTCGGTGTACCCGGCCCAGGGCGAGATGCACCTCATCGTGATGACGCTCGAGGCGACGGGCGACGGCCTGTGGCGCAAAGCGCTCGACCAGTCGGTCAAGCGCCTCACCGCCGAGGGATTGCTCGACCCGGCGCGCAAGCGACGGGTGTCCGCGCATCCGCGGCGCATCGCGGTCGTGACGAGCCCGGATGGCGCGGCGCTGCGCGACATCATCGCGGTGGTGAAGCGCCGCTGCCCGATCGTCGAGATCGTCGTCGTGCCGGCGCGCGTTCAGGGCGACGGCGCCGCACGCGAGCTCGTGAACGCCATTCGGCGCGTGAGCCGCTGGCGCGACGTGGACACCGTGATCGTTGGACGTGGCGGCGGCTCGCGCGAGGACCTCTGGGTGTTCAACGACGAGCGCGTGGCGCGCGCGCTCGCTGCGTGCGCGATTCCCACGATTTCCGCGGTCGGTCACGAAGTGGACGTCTCCCTCTGCGACCTCGTCGCCGACCTCCGCGCGGCCACGCCGTCGGCTGCCGCGGAAGCGGCCGTGCCGGTGCTGGCCGAGGTGCGCGCGCGGGTCGCGACACGGGCCGTGGATCTGCGCGTGGCACTCGAGCGCCGCGCGATCCGGGCGCGCCGCCAATTCGGGGAGACGGCGCACGACATGCGTGACGCGCTCGAACGGCTCACCGCGCGTCGCCGCGCCCGCCTGGAGATCGCCGCCGGCCGCCTCGATGCGCTGAGCCCGCTGGCTACGTTAGGCAGAGGCTACGCGCTCGCGACCGACGACAGCGGCCACGCGCTCACCAACGCCGCCCACTTCGTGCCCGGACGCGCGTTTCGCTTGCGGCTGCGCGACGGCACCGTCGGCGCGCGCACCGAGAGCACGTCGGTCGACGAGACTCCGCATCCTCGCCCAACGGAGCGCTGAGGCATGTCCTACGAAGAGGATCTGGCGCGCATCGAAGCGATCGTCGCCGAGTTGGGCAGGGACGATGTCGCGCTCGACCGTGCGCTCGCCCTGTTCGAGGAAGGCGTCGAGCGGCTCCGCTCGGCGTCCAAGGCGCTCGAGCGCGCCGAGGCGCAGGTGCGCGTGCTCATCGAACGCGCCGATGGAACGTTCGAGCTTGGCCACTTCGACGGCTGACGCGGTCGCGGACCAGTTCGCGGCCGACCGCGCGGCGGTCGACGCGGCCCTGCAGGCCTTCTGCGCGCGCGGGCTCTCGGGCGTGCCTAACGACGTGTCGGACGCCATCCGCTACAGCATGCTCGGGGAAGGGAAGCGGCTGCGCGCGCTGCTGCTGCTCGCGGCGTATCGCGCATCGGGCGGCGCGGCCGATGCCGGCCCGCTCGCCGCGGCCGTCGAGATCGTGCACGCGTACTCGCTCGTCCACGACGACCTCCCCTGCATGGACGACGACGACGTGCGCCGCGGGCGCCCAACCACGCACAAAGTCCACGGCGCGGTGGTCGCCGCCACCGCGGGCATCGCGATGGTGCCGCTCGCGGCGCGCGCGGCCTCGGACGCCGCGGCCGCGCTCGGGTTGCCGGTGGCCGCCCGCGGCGCCATTGTTCGAGAACTGATGCGCGCATCGGGTGCGGGCGGCATGGTGGGCGGACAGCTCCTCGATTTGGCCGGCGAAGGACACAGCTTGTCGCTCGCCGACCTCGAGCGGGTGCACGGGGCGAAAACCGGTGCGCTCATCGCGGCATCGGTGCGCATCGGCGGGATCGCGGCGTGCGCGAATGTGACGCGCGCCGACGCGCTGGACCGATACGGCCGGGCCGTCGGCCTGGCCTTTCAGATCGCCGACGATGTGCTCGACGTGACGTCCACGACGGCGCAGTTGGGCAAAACCGCCGGCCGCGACGTCGCGTTGGGCAAGAGCACCTATCCCGCCCTCCTCGGTATTCCGGGCGCGGTAGCCCGGGCGGATGCGCTCACGCGCGAGGCGTGTGATGCCTTACGCGAGCACGGTCTGTTGACGCCCGCGCTCGAGCGCCTGGCGCGGTTCGTCGTGTTGCGTACCTCGTAGTCTCGAGACAACCCAAGCATGTCCATTCTCGATCGCATCGATAGTCCGGCAGATCTCAAAGCACTGACGCGCGACCAGCTGCGCACGCTCGCGACCGAAATCCGCGTGGCGTTGATCGACAGCTGCTCCCGCACCGGCGGCCACATCGGCGCCGGACTCGGCGTCGTGGAGCTGGCGGTGGCGCTCCACTTCGTGCTCGACACGCCGCACGACCAGATCGTGTGGGACGTGGGCCACCAGGGTTACCCGCACAAGATGCTCACGGGTCGCAAGGACCGGTTCGAGACGCTGCGGCAGGAGGCGGGGATCTCCGGCTTCCTCAAGCGCGACGAGAGTCCGTACGACGCGTTCGGCGCGGGCCACGCCGCCACGGCAATCTCGGCTGCGTTAGGCATTGCCACAGCGCGCGACCTGCGCGGCGAGGATTTTCGCGTCGCGGCCGTGGTGGGCGACGGCGCGCTCACGAGCGGGTTGTCGTACGAGGGACTCAACAACGCCGGGGCGTCCGACCGCGACATCATCGTCATCCTGAACGACAACGAGATGTCCATTGCGCCCAACGTCGGCGCCATCTCGAAGTATCTCGGATCGATCCAGCGGAACCCGATCTACAACCGTATGCGCGGCGCGATCGGATTCGTCGTGGACGAGCTGCCCGGACCGCTCTCCGGCATCGGCACGCTCGTGCGCCGCTGGGAAGAGAGCATGAAGAGCTTCCTCACGCCCGGTGTGCTGTTCGAGGAGCTCGGCTTCCGCTACTTCGGTCCGATCGATGGACACGACATCAACATCCTCGTCGACACGCTCGAGGCGGTGAAGGGCATGCGCACGCCGCGGCTGGTCCACGTGATCACCCAGAAGGGGAAGGGCTTCCCGGCCGGCGACCACTCGGAGAAGTGGCACGCGCTGCCGCCCGGCCACGATCCGGCGACGGGCAAGCCGCGGCGCGCGTCCACCGCCAACCCGGCCTACACGGCGGTGTTCGGCAAAGGGCTAACTGAGTTGGGCGCCGAGCGGAAGGACTTCGTCGCCATCACGGCCGCCATGCCGGCCGGCACCGGCACGGGCGTGTTCGCCAAGACGTTCCCGAGCCGGCATTTCGACGTCGGCATCGCCGAGGGGCACGCCGTCACCTTCGCGGCGGGGTTGGCCTCGCGCGGTGTCCGTCCGGTGTGCGCCATTTATTCGACCTTCCTCCAGCGCGCGTACGACAACCTCATCCACGATGTCGCGATTCAGCATCTGCCGGTCATCTTCTGCATGGATCGCGCGGGTCTGGTGGGCGAGGACGGCCCAACGCACATGGGCCTGTACGACATCGCGTATTTGCTCGCCGTCCCCGGCATGGTGGTCACCGCGCCCAAGAACGGCACCGAGATGATCGCGCTGCTCCGGGCCGCGCTCGACTATACCAAGGGTCCGTTCTCGATCCGCTATCCGCGCGACGCGGCGCCCGACGCCGTCCCGGCGGCCACGACCATCCCGGCCGCTCCGTTAGGCACATGGGAAGTGCTGCGCCAGGGCAGCGACTACGCCATTCTCGCCGCCGGTACCATGGTGCTGCCCGCGCTCGCAGCCGCCGAGCAGATGGCAGGCGAAGGCATCGACTGCACGGTCGTCAACTGCCGCTACCTCAAGCCGTACGACGAAGTCACGCTCACCGCGATCGTCGCGCAGCACAAACGTGTGCTCGTCGTCGAGGAAGGCACGGTGATCAACGGCTTCGGCGCGTTCATGTCCACCGTGATCGAGCGGCTGGACCCGGCGGTCCGCGTCGCGGTGCATGGCGTGCCGGACCGGTTCATCGAGCAGGCGCCCCGCCCGCGCCAACTGGCGCTCGCCGGCCTCGACGCCTTAGGCATCGCCCGTCGTATTCGCGCGCTGCACGAGACCGAGGCACTCGCCGGGTGACGCGCCTGGGCGTGGTGGGAAATCGCCGGTACGAGCGGCTGCACGACGTGCTGCTCATCCTCAAGCGGCGCGGCCCCGACCTCGGCATGACGCTGCTGTACGAGGACGAGCTGCTCGAGGCGGGCGCCGACGGCGAGCTCCTCGAGGATCCAACGCGCATCGACGCCCTGCTCACCCTCGGCGGTGACGGCACCATGCTCCGCGGCGCGCGCCTGGTCGCGGGGCGCCAGATCCCGATCCTCGGCGTCAACCTCGGCCGACTCGGCTTCCTCACCGCGTGCGCCGGCGAGGAGCTCGAGAGCGCGCTCGAGCGTTTCGCGCAGGGCGATTACACGGTGCAGCATCGCATGGCGCTCGAGGCGCGCACGTCGCGGGCGCACTCGGATCGCCGGCGCGCGCTGAACGACGTGGTGCTGCACAAGGGCGGGTTCGCGCGCGTGGTCCATCTGCGCGTATCGGTGAACGGCGAAACGATCGGCTCGTTCGTGGCCGATGGCCTCATCGTTTCCACGCCCACCGGATCAACTGCGTACAGTCTGTCCGCGGGCGGACCCGTTGTGGTGCCAACGGTCGAGTCGATCGTGCTCACGCCGATTTCGCCGCACACGCTGGCGGTTCGGCCGGTGGTCCTTCCGCCGTCCGCCGAAGTAGTCGTGCAAGTAGATGATGGGCCCGAAGAGCTTTTGGTGACGATCGACGGCCAGACCGGTACGACATTCGGCACCGGTGACACCCTTACGGTCCGGCGCGCGGATCGGCCGGTGCTCTTGGTGAATTTCCGTGGCGCAACGTTCTTCAGCCGCATGCGGCGCAAGCTGACGTGGGGCGGATTGCGGGAGCGCGACGAGAACGACAGGTGCTGACCGAGCTGCGCATTCGCAACTTCGCGATCATCGACAGTCTCACGCTGCCGCTCCAACCGGGGTTCAACGTGCTCTCCGGGGAGACGGGGGCGGGGAAGTCCATCGTGGTCGGCGCGCTGGCGCTTCTGTTAGGCGAGCGCGCCAGCACCGACGTCATCCGCACCGGCGCCGACAAGGCAACGGTCGAGGGCGTGTTCGACATCGGCGCCAATGCCGCCGTGCGGGCGCTCCTCGATGCCCACGGCATCGATGCTAACGAAGGGCTGGTCGTGCTGCGGCGTGAAGTGGCGGCGTCCGGTCGCACGCGCGCGTGGATCAACGACGCGTCTACGACAGCGGGTGTGCTGGCCGATGTCGGTCGGACGCTGGTGAATCTGCACGGCCAGCATGAAGCGCAGTCGCTGCTCGATGCCGACTCGCAGCGCGATCTGCTCGACGCGTTCGCCGGCGCAAGCGCCGCCGCGACGACCGTGCGCGATCGCTACGACACGATGCACGCGCTCGAGTCGGAGATCGAGACGCTGCGCCGCCGTGCCGCCGAAGCCGAGCGGCGCGCCGACTATTTGCGCCACGTGGCGCGCGAAATCGAAGAGGCCAAGCTCACGCCCGACGAATCCGACGCGCTCGAGGAAGAAGCGCGCCGGCTGGAGCACGCCGACGAGCTCCGCGCTCTTGCACAGGGCATGGCCGACGCGCTGCAACAGTCGGAGGCGGGCGTCCTGCCCAACCTCGCCCACGTGAACAAGTCGCTGGGCGCTATTCAACGCATCGATCCCGGCCTCTCGCGTCTGCAGGAGCTGTTCGACAACGGCTACTACGCGCTCGAGGAGCTCGCGCGCGCGCTCGACGACTATGCGTCGGGCGTCGATCTCGACCCGACGCGCCTCGCGGAAGTGGAGCGCCGGCGCGACGTGGTGTTCCGCCTAACGAAGAAGTACGGCCCAACGGTGGCCGACGTGCTCGAGGCCGGACGCGCCGCGCGCGCCGAGCTCGACCTCGTCGACACGGCGGCGCTCGACATCCGCCAGCTCGAGCAGCGCCACGCCGCGGCGCGCGACGCGTTCACGGCCGCGGCCGGCGAGCTCACGGTGCGGCGCCGCGACGGCGCGCGCCGGCTGAGCGCCGAGGTCGACGCGCTGCTCCCCGAGTTAGGCATCCCCGATGGCAAGTTCAGCGCGCGTCTCGTGACGCGCTCCGCGGCGGCGGCCACCGGCGCCGAGGATATCGAATTCCTTGTCGCACTCAACATCGGCCACGATGCGCGGCCGCTGGCGCGCGTCGCGTCGGGCGGCGAGCTCTCGCGCATCATGCTCGCGCTCAAGACCATCCTCGCACGCGTGGATCACGTCCCGACCCTCATCTTCGACGAGGTCGACGCCGGCATCGGGGGCCGCGTTGGTCTGCAGGTAGGCGACACGATGCGGCGGGTGGCGGCGCACCATCAGGTGCTCGCCATCACGCACCTCGCGCAGATCGCCGCGCGTGCGCACCACCACGTGGTGGTCAGCAAGGGCGCGCGCGGCGGCATTACCACAGCCGATACGCACGTGGTGGACGACGACGAGCGCACGCACGAGATCGCGCGCATGTTGGGCGGCGACGAAGGCAGCGATACCGCGCTTGCCCACGCGCGGGAGCTGCTCGCTAACGCAGCGTCGCCGGCGGCATCTCCCGGACCAACGCCAAAACCGTCGACACGCGGCGCGGCGCGCCGTCAGGGTTCGCGGCGCCGCTGAGTCGTGTCGGGGACATCGCGTCCCACCATGCCGCGTCCCCAGAGTTTCTGATAGAACCGCAGGCCGGCCGCCCATTCGCCGCGCACCGGTTGTCCGTTGGTCAGCGCGATCTGCCGCCGGTACTGCAGCGTGATCTCGAACGCATAGTTGCCGTGTCCCCGTTCGCTCGCGGCCACGCTCGAGTACACCAGGCCGACGCCCACCCACTGGTTCGTGAACGCCGACGCCGGACCGAGCGCCGCCGCGTCGAGGTGCGTCACGTTGCCCGCCGAGTCGACCACGTCGAGCGTACCCGAAAACGTGCCGGCGTTCTCGTGCGCGTACTGGTACCGCGCGCCGAGCGAAAAGTATTCGCCTAACGAGAACCGCGGCGTCACGTCGATCGAGTACGCGTCGCCTAACCGGCGGGTCGCGTTCACCGGACGCGCGGTGGCGTCGAACGGATCGCCGGGCGTCCCGGCACCGACGCGTAGCGAGCGCGTGTCCTGCAGATGGTGCTCGTAGCGCAGCGCCACGCTGGTCCAGAACGACTGCCCGTCTATGAAATCCCAGAACGAGCCGGCTTGCACGCCGGACTCACCCTCGCCGGTACCGACGCCGAACTGTTGAAACGGCCTCGGCGGCTGGCCGGTGCCGATCACCGCGCTCGCCGAAAGCGCACTGCGGACGTGCAGGCCGTGCTCGGCGATGCGATCGTGCTCGCTCTGTTCTCCCAGCCATACCAACTTGAGCGTGGCCATCGCATCGCCGATTCCGCTCCGATTGAACGAGCGCATCGAATCGGCGACGTTCCCATGCGAGGGATCGGAGAAGTAGATCGCGGACTCGGTCGTGCCCACGGTTGGCACCGACGCCGTGAACATCAAACGGTCCGTGAGCCCGAAGTCCAGCGAAAAGGGCGTGATCCGCGCTTGCGAGCGCGTCTGGATCAACACGCCCGGCGCCGCGTCGTACTGTTGGAACCAGCGCGACCACGTGTTCAACAAGCCGATGCGGACGATGCCACCAGGCACCGTCGTCGCATCGTCGCCGTAGCCCAACACGCTCTGCGCGCCGAGTGGCGTGGCCGCGAACATCGCGGTTGCGAACGACAGGAGTGCAGTGCGCCGCCACCGGGGCGCGCGACGAAGCGAGCGAGACGACAAGCGGTGGCGGAGTGGTGTGACCGGCAGTGACGGTGTGAAGTCGGGTCGACGGGCGGCGTGTGCGCGCAAGTCTGTCATTACACTCCAGGGTTGTCAACGTTCGGCGCGATCGTCGCCTCCTCTCGCCGTCTCGTATATTGCACGCATTGCAACGCCTGTGCACGCCGCGCGGGCTCCGACCTCTCGCAATGCGTCGCTCGTGAATTCGACTCCCAAGACCGTCGTACCGTGGCAACTGACCGGGAATCACTGGCTCACGCTGCCGTGCATCCATCCGGCTGACGGCGCGCTGCACGCGCTCGGCGTGCTGCATCGTGGAGCGCGCGCAGCGGTGGAGTTCGCCGGCAGTGCCGACTTTCTGTCGGGCGGCGGGCCGCCGCTGCTCAAACCCACCGTGCACATCGACGGCACGCGGCGCGAGCTCGGCGCCGAAGGGCTGGCGTGGGAGCGCGCCATGAGCTGGCTGCCTACGTTCACGTGTTCCATCGACGGGATCGTGATTCGAGGAACGTTGTATGCGCCCTACGGGCGCGATGCGGACATTGCGGGTGCGGTGTACGCGTTCGCCTTCGAGAATCGCACGGCGCGTGACGTCGCGGTGGACCTGTCGCTCGAGGGCGTGCTCGGCCACCGGCAGCTGCGCGTCCGCACGGCGCGCCCAACGGACGACGCGCACCGCATTGCGTTAGGCGAGAACGGCGTGGTGGTGCTCGAGGGCAGTGCCCAACCGGGGCTGGCCGCGCTCGCGGTCGCCGCCGACGCCGACAGCGTGAGCGACGTGCAGGGCGGGGACGCGCCGCGCTTCAGCGTTCGTCGCTCGCTGCGCCTCGATGCCGGCGCGCGCGCGGGGGCCGCGTTCTACATCGCCGCCGGACCGGAGCGCGACGGCGCCGAAGCGACGGTGGCCGTGATGCGCCGCCGCGGGTGGAGCGAGCTGCTGACGATGACGCGCGATGCGCTGCAGGAGCTGGAGCAGACCGTCGGGCACGATGGCATCGATCGCCTGATCAATCGCAACCTGCTGTTCGCGTATTTCTACGGCGCCGGCCGCGCGCTGGACGACGCGCACTTCTACCTCGTGCGCTCGCGCGCGCCGTGGAACGGCCGCGGCGTGACGACGCGCGATTGGGATGCGTTAGGCTGGACGCTCCCGGCGATCCAGCTCGCCGATGCGTCGCTCGCGCGCGAGCTCCTGCTGCGCGCGTGCGAGCTGCACGGCTACGCGCCCGGCAGCGGCGTGCACTATCTGGATGGCACCATGTTCGAGCCGGGCTTCTCGCTCGAGGGCGTGGCGTCGTTCGCGATCGCCACCGACCGCTACATCCGCGAAACCGGCGACGATCAGATCGTCGATGAGCCCGCTGTCGCCGACGCGCTCTACGCATCGTGGGATGACCTGTCGGGTCGTCGCGATGAACACGTCCCGCTCTACAGCACCGAGGTCACGCTCTCGGGCGCGCCAGCGGGGCACCCCTTCACGCTGCACGGCAACGCCGTCGTCGCGCAGGCCCTCGATGTCCTCAAGCGCACGCTCGATGAAGAGAGCGCGCGCTCGGTCGAGGATCCGGAAGCGGTGCGCGCCGCGCTGCGCCGCCATTTCTCGATCGAGCGCGAGGGCAAGGTGCTCTTCGCCACGTCCATCGACTTGTCCGGCAACTCGGGCACGGACGGCGACCCGAACGCGTCGCCGTACTGGCTGCCGTTGTACGAGGCGGTCGAACGCTTCGATTCGGTGTACCGCCGCACGGTCCGTGGGTTAGGCGCGGAGCCGAGCGCGCTCGCCGAGCAGTGCGCACGTCTGTTAGGCCCGGACGCGGGCGCCGTCCTCCAATGGCTCCGTCGCGCGCCGCTCGACAACGGCATTGCGGCCGAGCTCGTGGACGCCGACGGCCGCGCGACGGGTAACGGCGGCGACGCGGCGCTCGCCGGTCTCCTCGCCTGGTCCACGTGGTACGCCGTGCACGCACTGGGCGTAAGGCCGTGATCGCCTGACGAGCACGCCGCGTCGCCCAACGGCACCTTTCCGGGTTCGCCCAACCCTCGTACTGTTATGCGCGCCCGCGCCGCCCGTCGCGCGGACGCGACTACCACGATGGAGGACGCCCATGACTGTGCTCCGTGCTCCAACGCTTGCGATGCTCCTAGCCCTGGGTGCCGCGCACGGCGCGCACGCGCAGGGTTTCCAACTCAACGAACTTGGAACCTGTGCCGTCGCGCGCGGACAAGCGGTGACGGCATCTCCGTGCAAGGATCCGTCGGTCATTTACTGGAATCCCGCAGCGGCCGCGTCGCTCGAGGGATGGAGCATCTACGCCGGCGCCGCCGCGATCCGCGTGGGCGGCGGGTTCACGGCGGATACGTCGCGCCGCGTGTTCGACGGCAACGTGCCGGTATCGGTTCCGCCGCACGTGTTCGTGAACTACGGCTCCAGGGACGATCGTTGGGCAGCCGGACTCGGGGTGTACGTGCCGTATGGACTCACCTCGCAATGGCACAGCGATTTTCCGGGGCGCTTCGAGGCGCTCAAGGCGTCGCTCACGACGGTGTACGTGCAGCCCAACGTTGCCTATCGGTTTGCGCCTAACTGGGAAGTGGGCGGCGGTCCCGTGTTCGGCTACTCGACGGTGGAGCTGCGCCAGTCGCTCGATCTCGCCCAACAACAGGTCAGCCCCGGACTGACGTTCGGGCAGTTGGGCGTGGCGGCGCAAACGGAGTTCGCGCGCGCCAAGCTGTCCGGGAGCGGCACCGCGTTCGGATTCAACGTCGGCGTGCACGGTGCGTTAGGCGCCGACTGGGAGATCGGTGCGCGCTACCTGTCGCAGCTCGACTTTCACTACGACAACGCCGACGCGACGTTCTCGCAGGTGCCCACGAATCTCGTGTTGTCCGCGGGCAACCCGCTCGGCCTGCCGGCCGGCACACCCGTCGATGCCTTGCTCAGCACGGAGTTCGTCCCAGGCGCGCCGCTCAGCGCGCAGAAAGTATCCACGCGCATCAAGCACCCCGCACAGTTCCAGCTGGGACTCGGCTATTCCGGAATCCTCAACACGCGCCTCGAGGGCGACTTCGAGTGGACGCAGTTTTCGTCGTTCGACCAACTGCCCATCGATTTCAGCGGACCGGCGAGCGGCCAGAGCCGCACGCTGCTCGAGGACTACCAGAATTCGTGGTCGATCCGCGTGGGCGCCGAGCACGCGTTCGCCGTGGGCATCAAGGGGCGGGTCGGTTTTACGTACGTGAAATCGCCGGCTCCCGATGAAACGGTGACGCCGTTGCTCCCGGACATGAATCGCCGCAACTACACCGTCGGCTTTGGTGTCCCGCTCTCGCCTCGCTATACGCTCGACGCCGCGTACCTGCACGTGGATACGAGCGGGCGCCGCGGCCGCATCGTCGAGCGCACGAGCGCCAACCAGACTGCGTTAGACCTCAACTCCGGCTTCTACACGCTCGAGGCCAACGTGTTCTCACTGAGCATCCGCGCGAACTTCTGACGCCACCGATCACGCACACGGGAGAATTTTCCATGTCTCGAGAGCGGAATCACGTCGCCGGCGCGGTCGGGGTGGTCATGATCGCGGCTGTCGCGGCGTGCAGTAACACGAAAGATCTGGTGGTGCCTCCGCCACCGGTAAATCCGTTGTTCGCGAGCTATGTCTCACTCGGTAACAGCATCACGGCGGGATTCCAGTCGGGCGGCATCAACGACTCGACGCAGCACCAAGCGTACCCGGTGCTGCTGGCGCAGCAGATGAACACGCCGTTCACGGTAGCGAGTCTGTTGGACCCCGGCTGTCCGCCGCCGATCGACAGTTTCCCCAAGGGCACGCGCGTTGGCGGAGGAACGCCCACGACGTGCTTCTTCCGATCGCAAGTGTCGGGCGTGGCCGTGCTCAACAACGTCGCCGTCCCGGGCGCCGCGTCGTTCGATCCCGCGAGTCCAATCGGCACTGGTGGCGGCGGTCCGCTCACGACGTTCATCCTCGGCGGCAAGACGCAGGTGCAGCGCGCGCTCGACGCGAAGCCGACGTTCGTGAGCATCTGGATCGGCAACAACGACGTGCTGCCCGCGGCGTTGAGCGGCGTGCTCGACTCGGTGCCGGGTGTCTCGCCGGGCGTGACGAGCGAGGCCACGTTCGAGCAGAACTACAACGCGATGCTCACCGGACTGGATGCCGGCGGCACGATCAAGGGCGGCATTTTGATCGGTGTGGTGAACGTTGCTAACGCACCGGTATTCTTCCCCGCGCCCGCGTTGTTCGCACCCGGCGTGTTGCCGGCGCTGGAGCAAGCAGTGGGTGCCGCGATCACGGTCGACACGAGCTGCACGCCGACGACGCAGTCGATCATCAATTTCGAGTTGCTCGAGGCGATGCGAGGCGGCACCGCTCCCGACACGATCGCGTGTCATGCGCTCGCCAATCACGCCAACGGACTTGGCGATGTTTTCGTGTTGGACGCGACGGAGATCGCCGCCGTATCGCAAGCGGTGGCCGGATACAACGCATTCATCCAGCAGACCGCCACGAGCAAGGGTTGGGCATTCTTCGACCCGAATGCGGCGCTTGCCCAGTTGCGAGAGAGTGGACAGATCCCGGTGTTACCGGATCTCACGCAGCCCACGAAACCGTTCGGCGATTTCATCTCGCTCGACGGCATCCATCCAGCGGCGGCCGCGCACGTGTTGCTGGCCAACCTGATGATTCAGGCGATCAACTCGCAATACGGCACGAGCATTCCGGCGTTGTCGTCGCCGTGAGTGGCGCGCGCGGCGGCAGCACGACGGCCGCGTGCTCTTGTTCGGCCGCGGAGCTTCGGCTAGCTTTGGGGCGACTGCGGGAATAGCTCAGTTGGTAGAGCACAACCTTGCCAAGGTTGGGGTCGCGGGTTCGAGTCCCGTTTCCCGCTCTCCACGATTCGACAGACACGATCACAGGGACATGGGGCGGTAGGCCCGTGTCCCTGTGTTGTTCGTAGGGCTATCGTGAGACGTGGCCCGGGTGGCGAAAAGGCAGACGCGAAGGACTTAAAATCCTTTTCCCCTTGCGGGGAGTGCGGGTTCGATTCCCGCCCCGGGCATTCAGTAGTGCCTAACTAACGCATCCGGCCGCCCGGGTGGCCGCTCTGGGTCGACGTGTTGGGTAACCCGAACACGAAGACCGCCCCGCCCAGTGCGTAGTTGAGCTGGAAGTTGCCGCCGCATGCCACTCCGATCATCTCTTCACCGTGGAGTTCAAAGCTCATAGGGGCGGCATTACACCCGGCACCGGCACTGAACTGCCAGAGCAGCTTGCCGGTGCGCGCGTCGTAGGCATCGAAGTTTCCGTTTCCCTCGCCTGTGAACACCAAGCCGCCGGCTGTTGCCAACGAACCACCCATCATCGGCTGGTCCATCTGGTTCTGCCAGGCGATTTTTCCCGTTCTGAGATCGAGTGCCGTGAACGTGCCGTTCTGTGAAGCACCGGGCGCAAGCTTGAACGCGGAACCAAGCCACATGCGACCATCAGCGTACGGCACGGGATGCGTCGAGTAGAGCATCGGTTGGTTCAGGCCGGCCACGTAGGCATAGCCTAACGATGGGTCGATAGAAATGGGCGACCACTCCGTGCCCCCGTTAGCACCAGGGAGCATCAGCGTCCCCTCGGGCGTCGGGAGTGCGAACATGTTCTTCTGCGGCGTGAAGTTCTGCGTCTTCCGAATGAGCCGGCCCGTCTTCGCGTCGAGAACGTACGCCCAAGCGGTCTTGCCGGCCTGGACGACGACTTTGCGTCCGTCCAACATGACCACTGCCGGTGGCGACGTCTCATCCAGATCCCACACGTCGTGCGGCACAACCTGGTAATACCAGCGCGTTTTCCCCGTCGAGGCATCGATCGCGACGATGCAATCGGTGAACAGGTTATCGCCCGGCCGTGCCGAGCCATCGAGATCGGGTGAAGGGTTTCCTACGGTGAAGAAGAGGAGATTGAGATCTTTGTCGTACGCGGGTGTCATCCAGACGCCGCCGCCGCCCCGCTTCCACGCATCGGGATGCGCGGCGCTGTCAGCCTTCTCGCGCGCGATGTCACGGTGCAGATCGGCCTCTTCAGCCTTCGGTGCCCATACACCCCACCATCCGTTAGGCGCCACGGAATCCTCGCCGGGCGCAGGGATGGAATACCAGCGCCAGACGGGTTTACCCGTGTCGATGTCGAGAGCATCAACATGTCCGCGAATGCCATACTCACCGCCCGAGACGCCGATAACGACGGTCTGACCGACGACGAGCGGGGCTGGCGTGATGCTGTAACCAGAATCGGAAGTGGCGATCTGTGTATCCCAGACCTGCTGTCCGTTGTGCGCGTTGAGTGCGACAACATGCCCGTCGAGTGTGCCGAAGAACACTTTGCCGTGGGCGAGTGCCACGCCGCGATTGTTTGGACCGCAGCAGTATGAGCTCGACGCCATCTTATAGCTGTAGCGCCACATCTCGCGTCGCTTATTGAGGTCGTAGGCGATCACCGCCTCATCGTATGCCGTGGTGACGTACATCGTATCGCCGGCAACGATCGGCGTATTCTCGAACGACCCGGGGCGCGTGCCGGTCTGAAACACCATGCGCGCCACGAGCGAGTGTACGTTCTTTGTGTTGATCTGCTTGAGCGTTGACCATCGCTGATTCCAGTCGGTGCCACCATACGTGGTCCAGTCGGCCTGCCCATGGGCTGTCACCGCACCGCCGAGCGCGCACGCTACGAGCAGAAAAAAGCTGTACCGCATTCTTCTCCATCTACCATCCACTTGCGTCATACGGGCACCTCCATTGTTTGTCGTCGCGTCCCCGGCGTGCTGCTCGCACCTGCTACGTGGAGCATAATTTCCCCGGTCGACGAACTTGCGATAAGTACTTGAACCGTCCGCCGTGCCTCAATGGCACGCGTGTCCTATACAGCGCGATGATCGGCTCAACGTGCGCGCCGCGCGCGCTTCCGAATGCCGGGGCGCGCTAGCGCGCTCCGCTAGCCGAATACGTTGGCGTTGTGGCGTACTGGCTTGGGACGTGCCACATGCTTGCGCCGTACCATGCGGCCCACGCGACGATCGCAAGCGTCATCACCCAGACCCAGACCGGGATCGATGAGTGGGTTTCGGCGCGCTGCGGCTCGAACGGCTCCTCGGCGCTGAAGGCGTTGACGCCGACCTGGATCACGCCATGGCACACCGAATCGGGTACGAGCCCCGTCACTGTGACCCCAGGCCCGTTGCGCACCCTGAACCGTACGTCCCGCACCGAAACCTTCCCCGTCCTGTCGGTCGCGCGAATCGTGAGCAGGTGCGGGCCATCGGCGAGTGTGTTCGTGTCGAGCGTGACCGACGTCGGCAGGTCCTGCTGGATGATCGGTCGCTCGCTGCCGTCGAGATAGATCTCGACGCGAGCGCTCGCCGTTTCGTCGGGGCGCTCGTTAGTCATCGCGCAATACCTGGTGCTTGGGATGCCGCCGATCGCGCTCGCCGGGGCGGACGAGCATCCACGCCGCGGCAACGAAGCACGCGACGGTAATCGCGCCGGCAATCGCGATGATGATGACGTTGCCGAGCCAGTGAGCCGAAAAGTTCTGCATGCGCTCCCTCAGTGCGCCAGCTTCGCGCGTTCCGCGGCAACCTGCGCGGCGGTCGCGAGCGGTGCGTTGTTGCCCCAGGATGTGCGCTCGTAATTGATGATCGCGGCGATCTCTGCATCGTGCAGTGTCGCCGCGAAGCTCGGCATCTGCCCTGGATACGCAACGTTGCCGATCGTCTTACCGTGCAAGCCCGCCAAGATAGTGTGGATCTGTTCGGTCGGATCGTCGGCCGTTTCCACTGGATCTCCCTTGAGCGGCGGGAATACACCGGGAATCCCCTGGCCGCTGGCTTGATGACAGGCGGTGCAGTTGCCAGCGAAGAGCTTCTCGCCCGCGGCCGCATCGAACGTGCTCGCCGCGGCCGGCGCCTTGATCGGCGCGGCGACCGCAGTGGGCGATTGCGGCGGCGGGGGAGGGTGATAGCCGGGGATCGCCGGCTGCTTGAGCGACAGCAGATAGGCGACAAGCGCCTGTGCTTTCCGCGTGGGGATGACCACGCCGCGTTGCGGCGCGAACGCCTTGGGCACGGGAACTGGCGTCACGCCGGCCGGAGCGTGTGATACGACCAGGAAGAGAAAACTGAAATCGGGCATGATCGACTGCGGCACGACGCTTCGCGGGTCGTACAGGTGCATGTACTGCCAGACCTCGCTCGGCTGTCGCACACCGATGTTCGAGAGGTCCGGGCCGTTGCGCTCCGAACCAAGCAGCTCCGGCGTCTGATACGCGTAGTCGCCGGGAGCGGACGGCCTGCCCCACACCGCGTCCTCCGGCAAGGGACGCACTTGCTGCGTGTGGCAATAGCTACATCCGTTGGCGACGTAGACATCGCGGCCCTCGCGCTGGAGCGGCGTGAGCGGCACGACGCCGGGTCCCGGTGCCGTGCGAGAGAGCACCGCACCTGGCAGCACGCCCATCAGGACTGCCAGCGCGGCGTAAACGAGCGTAGAGCCACCGGCGATGAGCGTCAGTTTTTTCACGCCGCCTCCGCCGCCAGGTTGGCGCCGACCTCGGCCCTCTGGTGCGCATACGTCATTTGCCAAACGTTCCAAGCGAACAGAAGGTGACTCAGGAACATCAGACTGCCGCCGACGGCGCGCCACAGCCAGAAGGGCGCCATGTCCGTGACCGACTGGATGAATGGGAGCCCATGAATCCAGTCGAGGCCCTGGACGGTCCCGCCGATCGATAGCGCGAGTACGTAGATCACGATGCCGACCGTCGCCATCCAGAAATGGATACCCATGAGCAGGCTGTCTGGGTGTTTCGCGGTGGCGCGCGGCAGGAGCGCGTACACGCCGCCCCAGATCACGAACGAGATGAAGCCATACATCGTGAGGTGCGAGTGACCGACGGTGTAATTCGTGAGGTGCCACATCTCCTGCGACGAGCGAAACGCCTCGAACGTGCCCTGCGTGGAGCCGATCAGGTATCCCAAGACGCCGACGAGTACGAACATCGCGGGCGAGCGGGCGAGGCGCTCCGGCTGGCCCTTCATCGTGAGCAGGAAGTTGGCGCTCCCACCCCATACGGGCACGAACATCGCCACCGAAAACACGATGGCGGTTGTCTGAAGCCACCAGGGCAGTGGGCTGAACAGGAAGTGGTGCGACCCGATGATCGGATAGAAGATCAAGTTGGTCCAGAATGCGAACACGCCGAGCGCGTACGAGTAGATCGGTCGGCTGAACAGCTTAGGGATCGCGTAGTAGAGGATGCCGAGCGCCATCGGCGTGAACCAGAGACCGACGGCGTTGTGCATGAAAAAGCCGGAGACGGCGACTTGGCCTAACCCGTATTGGTACCAGGGAAGAATGGCGACGATCGCGATGATGCACGTCCACAGCACGGCGCCGATCGTGTACCAGTTCGAGAGATAGATGTCGTCGGTGGTCCGTCGCGCGACGGTCGCGAGCAGGTTCCATGCGGTGACGACGAGTGCGGCGAGGAACACCAACCGGATCGGCCACCACCACTCGCGGTACTCGAGCGTGCCGTTGTTGATGCCCATCGCGAGTGTGATCGTACCGGCGATCGCCGCGACATTGAACAGCGCCAGGCCAAGCCACGCGAGGCGGGCGCTATGAAGCGCGGTGCGCGAGCTGCGGGCCGCGACGTAATAGGCGAGACCGACAAGGCCGATGCTCGCCCAGGCGTAGAAGGTGTCGTTGGTGTGAATCGGGCGGAGGCGACCGAACGTAAGCCACGACGTATGCGCCGCGAACTCCGGATACGCGAACTTGAAGCTGAGCAGTACGCCCACGAGCGTCGCGAACACCAGCCACAGTGCCGCGCACGCGGTATAGGCGCTCAAGACGCTGCTTGCGGTATCGTGACCCGAGGTGGATGTGTCCGATGGCATGAGATGGTCGTAGGCAGGTGTCGAGTCGTGCGACCGGATCTCGATCAAGCCTTAACGTGGTGCAAGAGCATGTGCATGATCTCCATAGAGTCTCGATCGCATCAATGGAACGGTCATACCATCCAGCCGAATGTTCGGCTCATTCGTACGCCTTCGTGGTGCAGCCATCTTGGAGTCATACGGGACGCAACAAGGAGGCCGAGTGGCGACTGCTCATGCTACGACGATGATCACGGTGAAGCGCGCGTATGAGTCGACCTCGCACGCCGACGGCAAACGGTTTCTCGTCGAGCGACTCTGGCCGCGCGGGATCCGGAAGGAAGCATTGGTGATTGACGTGTGGCTGAAGGATGTGGCGCCGAGCACGGCGCTGCGTCAGTGGTTCGATCACGATCCGGCAAAGTGGGAGGAATTCCGCCGGCGATACTTTCGCGAGCTCGAGAAGAACCGCGCGGCGTTGGAGCCGATCATTGCGGCGGCACGACGCGGACCGGTGACCCTCGTCTACAGCGCGCACGATGTCGACCACAACAACGCGGTCGCGCTCCGCGATTATCTGGAGCGCGTGCTGCGATAGCGCACGAGTACGCCACTTCAACACGAGCGTTCTGCCATGGGTGTCGATGCCAGGCACAGCCCGTTCTACATGTGGCTCGACAATCTCGCGATTCGCGGCCTCGTTAGGCAGGCGCAGGCCTTGCCCGCCGGACAACGGCTGGTTCTGATCAAGGGCCTCATTCCTGGTCTCGTCGCCGAGATGGGTGACGCCGCCGTCGCATCATTCCTCGGCGATCTGCTCACTAAGACACGACGATTCGCGGAGGCCGTTGAGCATCCCGGTCAGGGCGGGGCCACTCGATCGACGCCTGGCGAGCCGCTCGGCGGGCCGGTTCCGGACGGTGAGGTTCATTTGCCCGGAACGCGCAACCCGCGGCGGCCTGGCGGTAGAGCACTGGAGCGGGAATGGGAAGCGGCGCTATGGAGGGAAGTTGTGCTTCCCTCATCGCGTGATTGGAGTGTGTCCAGCTTCTCCAGTTACGATCGGTCTGATGAGGTGGAGGCGGCATCGCTCGACAGCTTCCCGGCGAGCGATCCTCCCGCGTGGAGCAGTCTGCGAATTGGCCCGCCGACGATCGGCGGATGAGGCATTCGTCGACGATGCGCGCGATGGGTTCAACACCTTTCCCGGCGACCGTTAGGCAGCGTGGTTCGGCCAAGTTGGTACGACGGTCGCGTCTCCTGGTACAGAAACCTCATTGTCGCATCGAATCACGGTGGGCACGTTCTCTCCGAGAAGAGAGCGAGGTGTCAGGTGACGGTGGTCGAGGAGATGGCGGAGTTCGTCGCGCGAGCACGTATAGAAGACTTGTCTCCAACTCGACGCGGACAGCTCAAGATCCGCATACTCGACGCGCTGGGATGCGCGATCGGAGCACTCGGTAGCGATCCGGTACGGCGCGTTCGCGATTTTGTAACCGACTTCTCGCCGGACGGTCAATGCACGCTTATCGCGGGCGGTCGCTCCGCACCAGACCGGGCCGCGTTGCTCAACGGCGCGCTCGTTCGGTACCTCGACTTCAACGACAGTTACGTCGCGCTGAATGAGACGTGTCATCCTTCCGACAACCTTGGAGCGGTTCTCGCGGCCGGTGAACTGGCGAATTGTGACGGGTCGACGCTATTAACCGCCCTCGGTGTCGCCTACCAGGTGCAGTGCCGGCTGTGCGATGCGGCGCCAGTGCGTCAACGCGGATTCGATCATACGTCGCATCTCGCATATTCGGCTGCTGCGGGAATCGCACGCGCGCTGTCACTCGACACTCCCGAGATCGCGAACGCGATCGCGATAAGCGGGACCGCGCTCAACGCGTTACGCGTGACACGCACGGGGATGCTCTCCCACTGGAAGGGTCTCGCCGCGCCGTTCGCCGCCTCGGCTGCAATGCAGGCAACCTTGCTCGCGCAGCGCGGTGTCTCTGGCCCGAAAGAAGTATTCGAGGGGAGCAAGGGCTTCATGGAGTCCATCGCGGGTCGTTTCGCCATCGATTGGAGCCGCGAGGGACTGGACCGCGTCGAGCGAACAATTACGAAACGCTATGACGCCGAGGTCCACGCGCAGACCGCCATCGAGGCCGCGCTCGACTTGCAGGAGGCCCATGGATTCGACGCCGTCGACATTGAGCGTATTGACGTCGACGTCTTCGATGTCGCTCACCGCATCATCGGTGGCGGCGAAGAGGGCGACAAGACACTCGTTTTCACGAAGGAAGATGCCGACCATAGTCTTCCGTATCTGGTTGCAGTCGCGCTCCTCGATCACGCCGTGATGCCGGCACAGTTCGCGCCGGAGCGGATCCAGCGCGCGGATGTGCAGTCGCTGCTGTGCCGGGTCCGCGTGCACTCGCTTGCCGAGTACACAGGCCGCTTTCCAGAAACGATGCCTTCGGGCGTTACCGTGACGCTTCGCGATGGACGCGTCGTCGCGCGCGCGTTCCACGACTATCTGGGATTCCACACGCGACCGGCGACGTGGGACGACGCTGTCTCGAAATTCACGGTGCTTGCGGCGCCTTGCGCCACTGATGCCCTGCGTACCGAGATCACAGCCGCGGTGCGCGACCTGGATCAGATCACCGTGCCGGAGGTGACGCATCTCCTGGGTCACCTGGAGCCGCCGACACGACGGCCGCTTCGCCGCTCAGCCTAACAAGACCAGAGAACGACAAACGTTCGACCTTGACCTGTGCACTTCCGGCAGCCTAACGGTGACGCCGACACGCAAAAGGACGGCCGATCCCCTCGGTGCGTGCAACGGTTGCCATCGACTGACCTGACGACGAAGCCTCCATCTCCCGCGGGCAACTTCCCCGTGGTCCGTCATGCGTCGTTCGTTTCGTGTTGTCCTACCCGTCGTCCGTCCGTCGTTGTTCGTGAACCGTGCGTCGCACACCATGATGCGACTGAGAAACCGGCCACGGCCGTCGCCGGATGACGCACACCAAATGACGGACCGCGGGAAGGCCGCGCCCGTTGCATTGACCGGTTGAACCGGCCAGCCTAACCGATGAGCCCGCGTCGTTGCGCGTGCGTGACTGCCTCGAGACGGTTGTGCGTGCGGAGTTTTCGGTTGATGTGATGGAGA
>DASVAC010000017.1:0-6873 GCA_036376535.1 Gemmatimonadaceae bacterium
CCCGTTCCGTGAGGCAGCGGAATCGACGCCGCGCTCGGGCGATCGGCGCGGCTATCAAATGGATCCAGCGAACGCGCGCGAGGCATTGCGCGAAGTGAAGCTCGACCTCGACGAGGGCGCGGACGCCGTGATGGTGAAGCCGGCGGGCCCGTATCTCGACGTGATTGCGCGCGTGCGGCGCATCACCCACGTCCCCCTCGCCGCCTATCAGGTGAGTGGCGAATTTGCTATGATTAAAGCAGCCGCCGAGCGCGGGTGGCTCGACGGCGACCGAGCGATGATGGAGTCGCTCACCGCCATTCGCCGCGCCGGCGCGGACATCATCATCACGTATTTCGCGATCGATGCGGCGGCTCGACTCCGTTAGGCACTGGTCGAGGCCCGCCGCCGCGCGTTAGGAGCGGCACCAATGCACCATAGAGAATTTCCCGGCACCGGCGTCTCGGTGAGCGAAGTCGGCTTCGGCCTCTGGACCATCTCCACGGGCTGGTGGGGCGAGAAGACCGACGACGAAGCCGTCGGCATGCTCCGCGAAGCCTACGACACACACGGCATCACGTTCTTCGACGCCGCCGACGCCTACGGCAACGGACGCAGCGAGCGCCAGCTCGCCACCGCGTTCGGCACCATGCGCGACCGCGTCGTCTACGGCACCAAAATCGGCTACGACATCTACGACGCCTCGGCACAGGCCGCGCGCCGTGGACAGGCCGAGCTCCCCCAGCGGTTCGATCCGGCGTTCATGCGCCGTGCCGTCGAGGAATGTCTGCGCCGGTTGAACACCGACTACATCGACGTGCTCCAGATGCACAACGTGAAAATGGCGCACGTCCGCGACCCGCTCATTTGGGACACGCTGCGCGAGCTCACGCGCGAAGGAAAAATCCGCGCCTGGGGCGCCGCGTTCGGCCCCGCCATCGGATGGTTGTACGAAGCCGTGGAGCTCGTCGAGCGCGAGCCCGACATCAACACCATCCAGATGATCTGGAACATCCTCGAGCAGCACCCCGGTACGGCGATGCTCGATGCGGCACGCGCGCACGCGCCTAACTGTGTGTTCAACATCCGCGTCACGCATGCATCGGGCATGCTCGAGGGCAAGTACACCGAAGACACGGTGTTCCCCGAGCACGACCACCGGCGGCACCGGCCGCGCTCCTGGCTCATCAACGGCGTGCGCAAGGTGCGCACCCTCGACTTCCTCACCGCGCGCGCCACGTTAGGCCAAGCGGCGCTCCAGTGGCTCCTCGCCGAGCCGCGCGTCGTCACCACGCTGCCCAACATTTACGACGTGGACCAGCTCGCCGAGTTCGCCGCCGCGTCCGATGCGCCCCCGCTCTCCGATGAGCAGATGCGCCGCATCGCCGATCTCGCCCGGCAGAACTTCGGCGTCGTCGAGGAGCCGATGGCCTACAAGGGCACGATGCACCGCGAGCGGTCCATCGAACCACAGCCTGCCGCGCCGTGATCCACCCCTGGCACGACCTGCCGCCCGGACCGCACCCGCCGGACGAGGTCACGACGGTGGTGGAAATCCCGAGCGGCAGCAAGAACAAGTACGAGTTGGACAAGAGGTCGGGACTCTTCCGCCTCGATCGCGTGCTGTTTTCCGCGGTGCACTACCCCGGCGACTACGGCTTCATCCCGCGCACGCTCGCCGAAGACCACGACCCATGCGATGTCCTCGTGCTGCTCAATGAGCCGACGTTTCCCGGCTGCCAGATCGAGACGCGCCCCATTGGCGTCCTCAAGATGCTCGACCGCGGCGAGCTCGACTATAAGATCCTCGGCGTCCCGAGCCACGACCCGTATTACGCCGAGTACTTCGACATCGCCGACATTCCGCAGCATTATCTCAAGGAAGTCGAACACTTCTTCCACATCTACAAGGACCTCGAGGGGAAACGCGTCCAGACGGTCGGATGGGAGAAGAGCGACGTCGCACTGCGCGTAATCGAAGACGCGATCAAGCGGTACGACGAACAGTTCGTCGTGGCGTCCGGTCCGTGACAGATCGAACGCACGCCATGCCGGCGCAGTCCAAGGTCGGCGTACTGTTCGTGTCGGACCAGCCGGGTCGCCTGCAGGCGCTGCGCCAGAGTGCACTCGCCGGCCGCGAGGTGTTCTTGTGGACGGGCGATCATCACCGCGTGCCCGAGTGGTCCGTCCCGTTGCGCGGCGATCCATCCAAATCGGAGACGTACGCGCCGCTCGAGGGTCGCGATGCAATCGCCGTCATCGATCTCGCGGACGAGACGCAGGCGCGCCGCGTGGCGCGCGCCGTGCGCGGCGCATTCCCGCCGGCGTCGATCCTGGTCATCGATCATTGGCGCCGCGCGCACCACGGCACGACGCGCGACGGCCTTCGCTGGTTGGACGAAGGCGAGCTGCTCGCCGACGCGATCGAGCTGGTCGTGCGTCGTGTCGCGTCGCACAAGCGGTTGCGCGGACTCCGGCGCGCGCTGCGCGGCCGCCGCACGTGCGCGTTCCTCGTGCAGAACGACCCCGATCCCGACGCGATCGCTTCCGCCCTCGCGCTGCGCCGAGCGTTAGGCCTCAGGCCCGAACGCTCGCCGATCATCACGTTAGGCTTCGTCACCCGTCCGGAAAACCGCCGCCTCATCGAGGAGTTGGGCATCGTCGTCAAGCACGTGACGCGGCGCGGCCTCGCCGAGTTGGCGCCGCTGGTGCTGGTCGACGTGCAGCCGCCCTACTTCACGGTGCCGCTGCCCGAGGTCGCGGCGGTGGTCGATCACCATCCGACGACGGGCACGTACCGCTCCGCCTTCCGCGACGTGCGCACCTGGTTCGGTGCGAGCGCCACGATGGCCGCCGAGTATCTGCTCGCCGCGGACGAGCAGGAGATCGCGACGCCGCTGGCGACCGCGCTGCTCTACGGGATCGTGACCGACACCAAGTCGCTCTCGCGCTCGGCCAGCGACGACGACTTGCAGATGTTCGCGTACCTGTTCCCGCGCGCCGACCAGGCGATGCTGCGCCGCATCCAGCACCCGTCGTACGGCACGCTCGCGCTCAAGCGCTTCGGCGAAGCGCTCAAGCGCCCGCGCGTGCACCACGGTCTCGCCTACGTCCATCTGGGCCGACTGCCGGAAAACCAGGAGCACATCGTCGCCCAACTCGCGGAGTTCTGTCTGGGCATGGCGGGCGCGTCGGTGTCGGCGGTATCGGGCATCTTCGGCCCGAACCTGGTGATGAGCACGCGGGCGCTGTCGCCCGATGCACGGTTAGGCGAGCGGCTGCGGGCGGCGTTCAAGCGCTACGGCAGCGCCGGCGGGCACCCGGTGATGGCGAAAGCCGTGATGGACCTCGAGGCCTGGCGCGGCGACCACCCGTTCCGCGACTCGCGGTCGCTCGAGCGCACGGTGCAGCAGGCCTTACGGAAGACGCTGCGCACATCGCCTAACGGAATATCGCCGAACGGAGCGCGGCCGGCGCTCAGCTCGCCTTCCGCAGCACGAGCGCGGCGTTGATCCCGCCGAAGCCGAACGAGTTCGACAACAACAGCTCGGGCTGCGCGGTGCGCCCCACGCGGGGGATGTAGTCCAGGTCGCAGCCGTCGCCGGGCGTGGCCAGGTTCACGGTGGGCGGCAGCCAGTCGCGCGTCATCGCCAGCGCGCAGATGGCCGCCTCGATCGCGCCGCTCGCGCCTAACGCATGGCCGTAGTACCCCTTGGTCCCGCTCACCTGCATCCGGTAGGCGTGGTCGCCGAATACCCGCTTGATCGCGAGCGTCTCCGTCGCATCGTTGAGCGGCGTCGAGCTCCCGTGCGCGTTCACGTACTCGATCTCCTCGGGACGCACGTGCGCATCGTCGAGCGCGCGTCGCATCGACGTCGCCGCCTGCGAGCCGTCGGGCCGCGGCGCGGTCATGTGGTACGCGTCGTTGGACATCCCGAAGCCCAACACTTCGCCGTAGATCGGCGCGCCGCGGGCGATCGCCCGGTCCTGCTCCTCGAGCACGAGCACCGAGGCCGCCTCGGCCATCACGAACCCATCGCGGTCGCGGTCGAACGGACGGCTCGCGCTCGCCGGGTCGTCGTTGCGGGTCGACATCGCGCGGATGATCGCGAACGCGCCGAAGCACAGCGGCCAGAGGGGCGCCTCGGCGCCGCCGCAGATCATCACGTCGGCGTACCCGTCGCGGATCTGCCGGAAGCCGTCGCCGATCGCGATCGTCCCTGAGGCGCAGCTCATCGCGTTCGTGCTGTTCGGCCCCTGCGCGCCGAACTCGATCGCGATGTTGCAACTTGCCGCGCCGCCGAAGACCATGAGCGCGAGCGCCGGATCCACGTCGCGCAGGCCGCCCCGGTAGTACACGCCGCACTGTTCTTCCGCGTATCCCACGCCGCCTAACGCAGTGCCCATCATGGTGCCGACGCGCTCCCGGTCCTCGGCGGCGAGGTCGAGGTGTGCGTCCTCGATGGCCATGCGCGCCGCGGCCACGGAGAACTGGCCGAAGCGGTCCAACCGGCGCGCGCGCTTCTTCTCGAGAAAATCGTTAGGCTCGAAGTCGCGGACTTCGGCGGCCAGGTGGCTCCGAAACGGCGATGGGTCGAACCGCGACACTTCGGTGACGGCCGACCGCTGCGTGCGCAGACCGCACCACAGGCCATCCACGGTGGTGCCAATGGGAGTGATGCAGCCGATGCCGGTGATCACCACGCGACGGGACATGTCGTTCACGCCAAGCGTTCGAGGATCGAATGTGCGCGCGCCGTCAGCGGCGCTCGGCCACCGCGGCCAAACCGGCAAGGGTCCGGCTCGCAATGCCATGAATGAACACGGGCCCGATCACGTGTCGGGCCACCGTCACACCAATCAACGGCCACGCTGGCCCGTTCCACGAATGGACGATGCGTACGTGCACACCTTCGCCTCGTTCCGCGAATGACCACTCCACTTCCATCCCGCGCGTGATGCCGTGCACGTGGCGAAAGCGAATCGCCGGACGCGCATCATCGACAGCCATCTCCGACGTCCACCACGTGGGCCACGCCACTGGCCCGAACCGACGCGACGCTGACATCGCGACGAGCCCGCCTCCTATTCCGTCGCGCGCCTCGAATCGCACCCAACGATAGTGCGCGAGATGCTCAGGCCACCGATCGACGTCGCGTGCCAGCGCAAACATCGTGCGGACAGGTGCCTGAACCACGCGTTCGTCGGTGACGTTCATGGCCCAGCCGGCCGGCATCGCCGGGAGTTGGACGGGCTCGCGCAACGCGCGCGGAGCGGTCACGAGCCGCGCGACGCCGGCGTCCATGATGCGGTGACGCGAAAGCCCAACCGATTGCGCACGTCGGCCTGCTGCCCAACGGCGCTCCGCACCAATTCGCCCAACTCGCGGCGCGTGAATCCGCGCAGCACCGACAGGACGCCATCGTGCCGGCTCACCGGGTGGAACAACAGCGGAAAGGACGCGAGCCAGATACCCGCCGCCGCAAACCAGCTGCGCCGCAGATCGCTCACGATCACGCGCAGTCGCGCTACCCGCTGAAGCTCACGGATCACCGCGAGCGCACCCGCGCGCTCGAAATGGTGCAAGACCTGCGAGCACATCGCGATGTCCACGCTGCCATCGGCGAAGGGGAGATGCAGTGCGTCCGCGGATACGACCGTCGTCCGCTCGCCGGCGATGCGCGCCAGCAATTCCGATTGTTCGATGCCGATGGTCTCGAGGTGGATGCCGCGGCGGTGCGACCACGCGGTGGCGGCGGCTGGAATGTCGGCGCGGCCCGTGCCCACGTCGAGCAGCGTGAGCGGTCGCCCGGTCGGCGCGCGGCGCAGGGCGCGCCCCAGCTCGGCGATCACCGCACGCGTTCCGCCGAAGAGCGCGTTGGCGCGCGCGACGTCGCCTAACGAGCGGCGGACGACGAGCGCATCCATCTGCTCCGCGTCGTCCAGATACTCTCGCCCGCGGCGCGGGCGCGGCGTGACGGCGATCACCGCTCCATCTGCGCGTAGCCGCCGCGGTAGTACAGCAGGGGCCGGCCGTCGGCCGCCGCGCCCGCGATCACGCCGCCTAACACAATCATGTGGTCGCCGCCGTCGTACCGCGCCGCCACGTCGCATTCCACGTAGGCGAGTATGTCGTCGAGCAGCACGCATCCCGTGACGCCGCGCGTATAGCCCAACCCGTCGAACCGATCGTCGCGCTCTTCGGCAAAGCGGCGCGAGATCGCTTCCTGCGCCGTCGTCAGGATGTTCACCGCGAAGCGGGACGCCTTCGCGATCACCGGGTACATGTCCGCGCTCCGCTCCACGCAGCACAAGACGCGCGGCGGATCGAGGCTCACCGAACAGAACGCGCTCACGGTCATCCCGTGGTCGCGACCCGCGTCGTCGCGGGCGGTGAGCACGGTGACGCCGGTGGCGAACCGCCCCAATGTGCTGCGAAACGTCGGTGCATCGATCATGGTGCGCGTGGTCTCGGTCATGTGGCGAGCAGGCGGAGAAGATAGCGCACCGACAGGATTTCGCTCGGCGGCACAAAGTCGCCGGCGACGCCGACGAACAAATCAGCCATGTCTTTGCGTTGGCCGAGTGTCGCGGCCGCGCGATTCATGAGGGCGGGGACGGCGACGGCGAGTGCGACCAACCGTTCGACGCGCCACTTGCCGGCGAACGTGCGGCGGCGCTCAGCGTCGTACGCGGCGAGCGCGGCGTCGGCGTCGCGCGGCGACCGGGCGTCGAGTGCCGACGCGATGTGCGGCGCCACGAGCTCGCCGCCCAAGAGTGCCGCGTAGATCCCTTCGCCGGTGAACGGATCGTAGAAGTCCGCCGCGTCGCCCACCAGCGCCGCGCCGCGCGCCCACGCGCGGCGCGCGTGGTGGGCGAACGGCCCCGTCGCGC
>DASVAC010000018.1:0-19925 GCA_036376535.1 Gemmatimonadaceae bacterium
TTGTGCGAGGTCCACGCCATCGCTGGTACGCAAGCCGAGGTAGATGCGTTCCATGTCGAGGTTCTCCTGCGTGAGGACCTCGTCACCGGCGCACGGGTCACCCCTGCCGGCGAGGCGTCGCGACCATTCGGCGAGCTCGCGCGCATTCCAGCCGCGGCGCTGCGTGTCGAACGAGTGCGCGCTGGGGCCAAACCCATCGTAGGCCACGTGTCGCCAGTAGCTCGAGTTGTGGCGCGCGCGGCTGCCCGGTCGAGCGTAATTGGACACTTCGTAGTGCTCGAATCCGTTCGCCGCGAGCGTCTCGTCCGCCGCCAAGAACTCGCGTTCGTATACGTCGTCGGGTGCCTCGTGCACGAGCCGGCGGTCGCGCCAGCGCGCGAGCGGCGTCGCCGCCTCGACCGTGAGTCCGTAGAGCGAGAGATGTGCCGGATCGAGCGCCAGGGCGCGTCGGACATCCTCGTCCCAGTTGCGACCAAGCGAGGCCGGCAATGCGAAAATGAGGTCGAGTGACAGGTTCTCGATTCCGGCGCTGCGCGCGGCCGTCACTGCGCGCTCGATCTGATCCGCGTTGTGGGTGCGGTGCATCCACGCGAGGACGCCTTCGTCGAACGACTGGGCGCCGATCGACAGCCGATTGACGCCGGCGGCGCGCCACGCGGCGGCCGCGTCGATGGTCACGTCATCGGGATTGGCCTCGAGCGTGACTTCGGCGCGGTCGTCGAAGCGAAGATGCGCGCGCAGGCGGTCGAGCAAACGCGCGACGCCGTCGCCGCCTAACAGAGACGGCGTGCCGCCGCCGAAGTAAAGCGTGTCGATGTCGCGCACCGGCTGATCCGGATAGCGCAGCGCGATTTCGTGCAGGAGCGAATCGATGAAATCGCGTACCGGGACTGCGCGGCGGACCGCGATCGCGAAGTCGCAGTACGTGCATCGACGCCGGCAAAACGGCACGTGCACGTAGACGTGTGTGGCGGGCGACGCTAGTGGAGGCGAGGGCGACATGCGTTGCAGGAAAGATATCGTCCATGCGAGACGGGCGCCCGTGATCGGCGACTAATCAGTCAATTTGGAGAGAGCACGGCGCGAGCTTGGTGAGCTCCTCTGACGTTGTCTTGAAGGCCGGTTCAACCGGTCAATGCAACGGGTGCGGCTTCCCCGTGGTCCGTCATTCGTCGTTCGTGTCGGGTTTTCCTACCCGTCGTCCGTCCGTCGTTGCTCGTGACCAGTGCGTCGCACACCATGAGGCGACTGAGAAGCCGGCCAGGGCCGTCGCCGGATGACGCACTCCGAACGACGGATCACGGGTAGGAAAGCACGAAACGAACAACGAATGACGGACCACGGGGACGCCGCACCCGTTGCATTGACCGGTTGAACCGGCCGACAAAAAAATTGGGCGGCAATTGTCTTCCTTACTCTTTGGTCTCTTGGTCAGTTCTTGTCTGATTTGTCCGTGTTGTGTCCGTTTCCGCATGAGCGTAGGAGCCATTTAGTCTTGCTTGCAGGACACAGATCAGCCTCCATGTAACCGCAGCAGCGCGGCCACGTCACCGAGCGCACGAGCCTCCGCGATACCGGCTGCCGTTCGACCGTGCGCATCGCACGCGGCGGGATCTGCTCCATGCTCGATGAGGAGCCGCGCGGCCTCGAGCGCGCGGTCCGCATCGTCGGGCAGCCACATGAGCGGGGTCTCGCCCGACTCGTTCGCCACGCGCGCCAAAGCCGGCTCTTCGCCTAACACGACGCGCAGCCGGTCGACGCATCCTGTGTACGCCAGCTCCCATACGTCGCGGCTGGCCGCGCCAAGCAACGCGATGATGTGAGGCTGCTGGGCCCACGACGCCATGCCTAACGGTACGGCCCGGTAGTGCTCTTCGCGCGCGTCCACGTCTGCTCCGTGCGCGAGCAGCACGCGCGCCGATCGCTCGGATCCCCGAAACGCCGCCGTGTGCAGCGGGCGCGCGCGTCCGCCGGACGGATGCTCGATCTCGGGCGACATGCCCAGATCGAGCAGCATCTCCACGACGTCGGCCCGATCTTGCTCGATGGCCGCGTACATCGGGCGCGGCTCCCGCACGTACTCGGGATGTGCCGCGAACATCGCCGAGACCGCCGGGCGATCCAGCCGCATAGCAGCGCCCACCAACGCGTCTATGCCATTGACGGGTCCGTTGGGCAGCGTCGCTCCGTAGCGGAGCAGCAGCCGCGCCGTGTCGGCCTGCCCGCGCGCCATGGCCTCTTCGTACACCGTCGTACGCGGCACCTTTCTCGGACGCGTGCCCCACGGCGTATCGGGCCCTGCCCCGTGCACCAACGCCCATTCGGCGAGACCGAGGAGATGCCGGTCGACGGCGGCATCCAGGATGAGCCGCGCGCCGTGGTAGACGTGTCCGCCGTCGCCCAACGACGGCGCGCCGCGCATCGTGAACATCGGCCACGTGGGATCGGCCCAATCCGCGGCGTGCCCGCGCCGCAACGAATAGGTGTGCATGAGCTCGAGCAGCCACACGATGTCGTCGCCTAACTTGGGTCGGGAGCCATGGTCGGCGAAGACGTTGTACAGCACCTGGCCATCGTATGGATCAGCGCCGTGGTCGAGCAGCAGACGCGTCAGCTGCGGGGCCGCGGGATGCGTGGCGGCCTGTTCCTCGCCACGGCCGAGCACGCACGTGAACGCCGTATAGTGGATGTCGGCGTTACCGCCCAAATAGAACGCGTTGGCGTCGGCACCGCGATCGAGGAGCAATTGCGTGATCGCAACGGCTCGCTCGGCCGGCCACGCCGCGGGAAGGCGCGCGTCGCACAGATAGAGGAGCGGCGGCCAACTACGCGGGCCGCCGAGTGCGACCGCGAGACCCGGGTCCGCGTCGAGCATCGCGCGTACCGCATCCATGTCACCGCATACGACCGCGGTGAAAATGTTCGCGCGCGCGATGTCGGGATGCGCGGCCAGCATGCGCCCTGCCTCGTGCATCGCTCGCGTGCGTGCGGAGCCGCTCGTGCGCCAATCGAGACACGCCTTCTCGAGAAAGGTCGCGATCATGGCGGGCTCGGCCGCCCGCGGTGCCGGCGGCCACACGGTTTCTCGGCCGAGCTCGGCCGCGAGATCCGACTGGCCCCGCGCCGCCGCGACCTCGCCTAACGAACGGCCCTGCCTGTCGCGCACGTCGAGGCTCGCGCCGCGGTCGCGGAGCGCACGCGCCGCGGCGCCCTTGCCGTTCGCCACGGCGTACACCAGCGGCGTCCATCCGACGTCGACCCAGTCGTGTGCGTTCACGTCGCCGGTTACGTACCGTCCGAACGGCCGCTCGAGCGCGCCCGGGTCCCGGCGCAGGATTTCGTCCACGCGCTCGACGCGATCGAGCGCGATCGCATCGAACATGTCGATGGGTCCGTCGAGAATCAGATCGCACGCCTCGGCGTGGCCCGCGTAGTTCGCCCAACCGGCCGGCGTTCCCCACCACTTGTCCTCGCGCACGGACGGACTCGCGCCGTGTCGCAACAACTCGCGCACCGCACCCAGATTGCCCGCGAACGCCGCGGCGTGGAGCGGCGTGTACCCGTGCGTGTTGTCCACGGCGGTGCGCGAGTCATCGCGGGCGTGTACGGATGCTCCGTGTGCAAGCAACGTCGCAATGACGGCCGCCGACGATGACTCGGCGGCACGCACGATGAGGCGGCCCCAGCGCGCGCCGGGCCTGAGCGCGTCGGGCTCCTGCGCAAGCAGCCGGTCCACGTCGTTCGGCCTATGGAGCGCGACGGCCGCCGGAAGGCGCAGCCGCGCCCCGGCGTCGAGCAGCTGCCGCGCCAACCCGGCATTGCCGCTCAGCGCGGCCTGGTCCAGCGCCGTTAGGCCTGCGTCATCCTCCGCTTCCGTGTCGGCGCCCAACGCGAGCAGCGCGCCTAACGCGTCGGGCCGCCGGTGCACGACGGCAAGGTGCAGCGGCCGGCGGCGACGATTCGCGTTGTCCATCACCCGGTCGCGCTCGCCCGACGAAATCCCGACGATCCGGCGAACGGCGTCGGCCGCACCCATTGCCACCGCCGAGAAGATCGTGTGCTCGGCGCCGTGGCCGAGCAGATACTCGGCGACCGTGAAATTGGACGGATCGCCGAAGCACGTCGCCCAACCGATCACCGCGAGATCATGATAGTCCCCGGCACCGATGGGATCCGCGCCGTGCTCGATCAGCCGCCTCACGATCCCCATGCTCCGCTTCTCGGCGGCGAAGTGGAGCGGCATGGCGTTGTCGCCATCGTCGCGGATGTTTGGGTCGGCGCCGTGCGCGAGCAGCACGTCCACCACCGCTTCGCTGTTGCTGTTCATCGCGAAGTGGAGCGCGGTGCGCTTGCCGGTGTGACCCGGAAGCAGTGCACGCTCGTTCACGATGTCGGGATGCGCGTCGAGGATTTCGCTTACGCGTGCCGCATCGCCTCGCGCCGCGGCCTCGAACAACGATTGGACGAGCGCGTCGCGCGGCGCATCCTCGCGTTCGCGGCGCCGCGCGAGCTCGGTCTTGAGCGCCGTCCACCCGTCGAAGCCGTATTCGCGGGCGAGGGCGAGCTGCACATCGCGCAGCGTTGCGTTAGGCGGAACCTGAGGGTGGGAGCGCGCGAGCCGCGCGCGGGCGTCGGGGTCGTTCCGGCGAAGCGCGGCCAACCACCGCTTCGCTTCCCTCTTGAGCGTCTCGAGGGAGCTCTGGGGCGTGAGTGTCCTGTCCATCGCGGCCTTCCTCCACGTGCGCGCCCGAAGTCCGCTGAGTACAGGCTCGGAAGAAGGTTCGCCAGATACAGCCGAACCAAATTGGGTGGGAGCCGAGCTCCCTTGCCGCGGACAGGAGGCGCCCCAGCGCGCGCTACCGCGAAGGTTGTCTGGGACCGAGGCGCGCTGTCAAGACGAGATAGACGGACGAGGCCCGGACACACCGGACACAGCACAGATCGCTTGTTTGCGGTGAAAGGGGGATCGCTTCGCGGCGACGCCTCGTCGGCTATACGCGGATGAGGCCGCGCACACCGCGAAAGACGCGCGGCACCTCGATGGGCACCCAGTGGGCGGTGCCGGGCACGTCGTAACGGAACACGCGGCGCTCGATGCGCGGCCCTTCATCGAGATTCCGCGAGACCTCGATGGTCCGCTGCATCGGATCGACTACCCAGTATTCCTGGACGCCAAGCGTGAGGTATGCGCGGCGCTTGTAGTCGCGATCATACACGGCCGACGACGGGCTCACGATTTCGACGGCCAGCATCCACTCCGTGATATCCTTCCACGGGGCACCGAGCGCGTACTTGGCCGGATACACCAGCACGTCGGGCACGAGGCTGGTGAACGGCTCGAGGCGCAGCTCGCCGGGCGATGCGACGTACGCCACCTCCTCGGGAATGCCGTCCATGAGCATCGAGATGATGCGCGACGTGAGCACTGCGTGCACGCTCGCGGGCGCCGGACTCACGAGCAGGAGTCCGTCGAGCAGCTCGTAGCGAACGCCCGGGTATTCGGGCAGCTCGTCGACTTGATCGACGGTGTAGCGCGGCAGCAAAGCGGGCATAGCCATACGTTACACTCCTCTCGGCATGACAGGCAACTCGGCATGCCGCACGATGTGGCCGCGCCCTGAATCAGTCGCTACCGAAACGCCTGCACGCGGATCATTTCTATGCGGCGCCGTCGCGCCCGCCGCCCTGTCGATGCCTAACGGGCGCCGCGCCGTCTCCACAGGCTTGATCCGGTGCCGCCGGCGACTCATGTTCAGAGATACCCGTGAACATGAGGCGCGATGCAATCGTTTCTTGTCAGAGCGTGTGCAATGGTTGCCGCTGTGTGCGCCGCGACGGCCTGCAGCGACTCGACCCAGCCGGGCGGCTGTTCGCCGGAAACGCTGCGTCCCGCGATCGTCGTCCACGTTGTTGCCGCCTCCGGACCTCCAATCAGCGACACGTTGACGAAGGGCGCCGTGCGCGACGGCGACTACATCGATTCACTCAAGCCCATCCAGGGCACGGTCGGCGGAATCATCTCGCTCGGCGCGGCAGTGAATCGACCCGGGACGTACGACGTCACCGTCGAGCATCCCGGCTACCTGCCGTTCGAAAAGGACAGCGTGGTGGTCCAGGGCGATGCGTGCGGGATCAAGCAGTCGGTGACGGTCGTCGCGTCGATGCACCCGACGCCGTGACCGGGCGCGCCTAACGAGCTCCGTTGCTCAGCCGGCGCTGCGGCGCACGCCGGACGCGTCGGCGGCGTAGCGCTTGCCGCACGCGGCGCACGCCGCCTGGGCGCCGGCGTTAGGCTTCGCGGGCAGGTCGAGCCGTTCGCCGCACTCGCACATCCACCCCACGACGCGCGCCGGCACGCCGGTCACGAGGGCGTAGGGCGGCACCGCGCGCGTGACCACCGCGCCCGCGCCCACGAACGCGTACTCGCCGATATCGTGCCCGCACACGACGGTTGCGTTGGCGCCGATGGACGCCCCGCGCTTGACGAGCGTCTCGCGATACTCGTGCTTGCGCGACACGTGGCTGCGTGGATTGAGGACGTTGGTGAACACCATCGATGGGCCGAGGAACACGTCGTCCTCGCAGCGCACGCCCTCGTAGAGGCTCACGTTGTTCTGGATCTTGACGTTCCTGCCTAACGTGACGCGCGGCATCACCACGACGTTCTGGCCGACGCTGCACTGCTCGCCGATCACCGCGCCCGCCATCACGTGGCAGAAGTGCCAGATGCGCGTCCCGTTCCCGATCGTCGCGCCGTCATCCACGTAGCTGGATTCGTGCACCAGCGCGCTGCCGCCGCCCGCCGACGGCACTTCGCGCATCTCGCTCACCCGCGGCGGCTCCCGCCTCCCGATTCGGTCTCCGGCGGAAACGCGCGCAAGGGCAGCGCGATCTCCCGCTCCGCGCGCGCCGACTCGTAGATGCCGAGGATGAGCTCGAGCGACTTGCGCCCCTCGCGGCCGTCCGTGTCCGGCGCCGCCTCGCCGCGTAATACCCGCACGACATTTTCGTAATACGGCTTGTGCCCCGAGCCGTACACCGACAGCGGGTTGGGCGCGCCGCGCAGCAGCTCCGCCTCCCGGTCGATGTCGTGGTACTCGGCGAACTCCCAGGTCTCGATGCGGTTGAGCGCCGTACCGCCCACCTTCACGCTGCCCTTCTCGCCCAGGATCGTCACCGAGCCCTCGAGGTTCCGCGGATACGCGAGCATCGTCACCTCGATCGTGCCTAACGCACCGTTCCGGAACCGCAGCACCGCGACGCCCGAGTCCTCGCTCTCGATGCGGCGCGCCAGCGTGGCCGTCTTGGCCGACACCGTTTCCACAGGACCCACCAGCCATTGGATCATGTCCACGTAGTGGCTCGCCTGGTTCATGAACGCGCCGCCATCGAATTCCCAGGTGCCGCGCCACGGCGCCATGTCGTAGTACGACTGCGGCCGCTGCCAGCGTACGGTGGTGTTCGCCAGATAGATGCGCCCGAAGCGGCCGAGGTCGATGGACCGTTTGAGCAGCTGGATCGCGGGGTTGAGCCGGTTCTGCTTGACGACGAACAAGTACACGCCCGCTTCGTCGCACGCGTGCACGAGCGCGTCGGCTTCCTCGAGACGCGTCGCCATCGGCTTCTCACAGATCACGTGCGCGCCCTTCTCCGCCGCCATGATGCCGTGCTTGGGATGCAGACCGCTCGGCGTACAGATCGCCACGACATCGCTCGGCCGCTCCTCGAGCAGTTGCGCGAAGCTCGTGTAGAACGGCACGCTCATTTTCTCGCCGGCCTGGCGAGCGCGCTCGGCCACGTCGTCGCATACGGCGACGAGCTGCAGCGACGGCGTCTTGGCGATGGCGTCGAAGTGCCGCTCGCTGATGCGTCCGCACCCGACTAACGCAATGCGGAACCGCTTGGTTGTCTGGTCGACGGTCATGGGATCGCGCGTCAGCCGGCTGCGCCCGCGGGTTCCGGCCGCCGCGCCGTCGCGCGCGAGAGCGCGTTGCGCGAATCGATCACGATCGGCGCCAGCCGCTTCACGCGCTCGTAATCGATGGCCGAATGGTCGGTGACGATGATGACCGCGTCGGCGCCGCGCAGCGTGTCGTCGTTGAGGGGCACCGATTGGCCCACGGCGCCTTCGGGCGTGTGGCCGTCGTCCACGATCTCAGGAACGTACGGATCGTGATACCGCGCTTCCGCGCCTTTCTTGCTCAGGAGATCGAGGATGTCGAGCGCCGGCGATTCGCGCAGGTCGTCGATGTCCTTCTTGTAGGCGACGCCTAACACGAGAATCCGCGCGCCCCGCATCGGCTTGCTCGCATCGTTCAGCGCGTCCGCCACCTTGCCGACCCAGAACGCCGGCATCTCGGTGTTGATCTCGCCGGCGAGCTCGATCATGCGCGTCTTGTAGTGCAGCGTGCGCATCTTCCACGCGAGATAGTGCGGGTCGAGCGGGATGCAGTGGCCGCCGAGTCCGGGGCCGGGCGAGAACTTCATGAAGCCGAACGGCTTCGTGGCGGCCGCATCGATCACTTCCCACACGCTCACGCCCAACTTGTCGCAGATCACGGCCATCTCGTTCACGAGGCCGATGTTGATCATGCGGAACGTGTTCTCGAGCAGCTTGGTGAGCTCGGCTGCCTCGGGCGAGCTCACGGGCACGACCTCATCGATGAACAGCTCGTACACCTGCTCGCCTAACTTGGTGCACCGCTCGGTGATTCCGCCGAGCACCTTGGGCGTGTTCTTGGTGTGCCAGCGCGGGTTGCCGGGATCCACGCGCTCGGGCGAGAAGCAGAGGAAGAAGTCTTCACCCACCTGCAGGTCGCGCTTCTCGAACGTGGGGAGCAGCACCTCGCGGGTCGTGCCCGGATACGTGGTGGACTCGAGCACGATCAGCTGGCCCGGCCGGAGCGCTTCGGCCACCGACTCCGTGGCCGTCACGACGAACGACATGTCCGGGTCCTTCGTCTTGCCTAACGGAGTGGGCACGCAGATCGAGATCACGTCGCACTCGCCCAACCGCGACATGTCCAGCGTCGCCTCGAGCGTGCCGCTCGCGCGCAGCGCCGCGACGTCCTTGGCCGACACATCCTTGATGTGGCTGCCGCCGCCGTTCACCAGGTCGACCACGCGCTCGGATTTCTCGAACCCGATCACGCGCAGGCCGGCGTTTCCCATCTCGACGGCCAGCGGCAGCCCAACATAGCCCATCCCGACGACGCCGCACGTTACCCGGCGTTGGCCAATCTTGTCCGACAGCGCCTCGAAAGTGCTCATGACCTGATCGTTGGGTTATGCGCCAGGACCGGCCGCCCCGGCTCTCTACGTCGCGCGCCGCGCGGTGATCGCATCTCCTTGGCGGCGCGGCCTGTTGCGTGGTGCGTGTCTCCCCTCGGACGCCGGGGGCCGCGACACGGTAACCCCAGGGGTGGCCTGACAGTCCTTCGGGTGCGACCGCGCCCAAATCCGAATAAGTCGCGCCCATGCGTCAACTTAGACCCAATCGCTCGAACATAACCGCGGCACAGTGACCGTTCAAGCGAAAAGCTATCCCCTTCCGCTTGCGCCGGCTTCGCTTGGCGCGCTCGTCCCATGCGCCCAGGGGACCGGATGTCCGCTCGGCGTCGATGTCCCGGCGCTCACGACCGCGCTCGCCCGCGATGACCGTGGCACCGCGTGGCGGATCGTACGCGCGGTGAATCCGTTCGCCAGCACGTGCGGCCACGGATGTCACGCGCCATGTGAGCGCGCGTGCCGGCGGCGTCACTTCGGCGCGCCTGTCGCGATCGCGACGCTCGAAGCACACGCGGCGGGACTCGAACCGCCACGCCTCGTGACGCCGGAGGGTCCATGCACGAGCCCGCACGACGCGCGTTCCATCGCCGGACTCGTTGGCCTTACGCCGGACATGGCATTGCGCGCGGCGCGCAACGATACGCGCGTGGCCGTGATCGGCGCCGGCGCGGCGGGACTTGCGTGCGCGCATGACCTCGTGATCCTGGGGCATCAGGTGATGCTGTTCGACACGGCCGACGAGCCGGGCGGACTGCTCACTGCCGCGTTGCCGGCGTTTCGGTTTCCCGTCGCCAGCGCGCGCGCCGAGTGCGCCGCGGTGCTCGCGATGAGCGGCGTCGAGCTGCAGACGCGCTACCGCATCCAGGGCAGCGCCGACCTGCGCGCGCTCCTCGCCGGCGAGTTCGACGCGGTGTTCCTCGCGATCGGCGCATCTGCCCCGCGCTATCCGATGTTCGGCGCCCAACCGGATCACCCGCAGGTGGTGGACGCCCTTACTGTGTTAGGCACCGACGAGCCGCTCGACGGCACGATCGTCGTCGTCGGCGACGGTGACCTGGCGCTCGATGCGGCGCGCGTGATCGTGCGACGCGCGGCCCGCGATGAACGCGCGCTGCCGCGCGTGCAGCTGGGGCTCGAGCGCGCGCTCGAGGATTCCGACGTGCCGCCGGCGTGGATCGCTGCCGCGGTCGGCGAAGGCATCGTGGTGCACGGCGGCTGGATCGCGGGGCATTGGCTCGCCGACGACAGCGGTATGCTGAGCGGCATCGAGATCGTCCGCCCGACGGACCGCGCGGCGAAGGTGCTCGCGTGTGACACGATCGTGACGGCGGCGGCACGCGCGCCGGACGCCGCGCGATTCGCGCCCGACGTCGCGTTAGACGGCGACGGACTCGTCGTGGTCGACCCGGTGTCGCTCGAGACGTCGATGTTCGGCGTGTGGGCCGGCGGCGCGTGCGCCTTCGGCCACCGGTCTGTTGCGCACGCGACCGCCGACGGCAAGCGCGCGGCGTGGCACATCCACGGCGCGCTCACCGGCCGCCAAGTGCGCGTCACAGTTGCGTCCGCGTGGGTCGAGGCGGACAACTGGGATGACTCCCGAGCGGAGACAGCACTCGCGACGCCACCGCTCGACGCCGGTGCCCATGCACCGCCGGCGGCGGATCCGTTCTCGGTCTCGGCGGCGCGACCGGACGCTGAGATCCGTCGCGAAGCATCACGGTGCTTCGATTGCAGCGTGGTGCCGGTGGTCGACGAGAGTTGCACGTCGTGCGGGCGCTGTGTGAGCGCGTGTCCCGAAGGCGCGTTCCAGATGCAGGCCGGTCCGCCGAAGCAGTTGCACCTGGATCCCGACCTGTGCACGCGGTGCGGGATCTGTGTGGAGAAGTGTCCCGAGGGTGCGATCGCGCTCTTGCGCGCGGTGTGGGAGCAGCGCCTAACGGACGCGCCCGTTATCGCGCCCTCAGCCGAACCCGAGCCGTGGATCGACGCGCATGCCGCTACCGTGCACCGGCCGACGCCTGTTGGCTAACGCAGCTCGTCCCAGCGCCGCTCGGGGTGAAAGCAACGACCTTGAAAGGATTCAAACGGTGCGCGCAATGGTTGCCATCGAGCGATTGACCTGACGACGAAGGTCAATCTCGCGCGGGATACCGTGGGGGTTGGCAGCGCTATCCGCTCCGCCGAATGGGGAGGACTAGGCCGAGTACCTCCTCCCATCACGCCGACGAAATGCTCGCGCCTAACCGCGCGAGCCGGCCGGCCGTGGCGGCATCGACGCGCGCCGTAATCACCCACTCGTCGCCCACCGCGCGCTGCTCGATCACCTCGCCGTGCCGGTGGAGCTCCGCCAGCAGCTTGCCGTCGGAGAGCGGCAGGCGAACGCAGCTGAGCGGCCGTTCCTTTCGCTCGGCGGCGAGCAACGCGCGGCGCAACGGCTCCAGCCCGTCTTCGGCGGTGGCCGACACGAATACCGCGTTAGGCACCACGGGGCGCACACGATCCTGTAGCGCGGCCAGCTCCGGCGGCGACAGCTTGTCGATCTTGTTGAACACGTAGAGCATCGGCCGGTCCTGCAGGTCCAACTCCGCGAGCACGCCGTCCACCACCTGGCGCTGGTCCTCCCACGTCGGATGACTCGCGTCCACCACGCGCAACAGCAGGTCGGCATCCTTCACCTCTTCGAGCGTCGCGCGGAACGACGCCACGAGGTGGTGCGGCAGCTTGCGAATGAATCCGACCGTGTCGCTGACGAGCACCTGGCGCCCGTCGCCCAGGTCGACCGCACGCGTGAGCGGATCGAGCGTGGCGAACAACCGGTTCTCGACAACGATCCCTTCATCGGCCGAGAGCGCGCGCAAGATCGACGACTTGCCGACGTTGGTGTAGCCCACGAGCGCCGCGCGGAATGCGTCGCGGCGCCCATGGCGCTGCACGACACGCGACTTCTGCACGTTGGCGAGCCGATCGCGCAGCACGCGGATGCGGTTGTTGATGAGCCGGCGGTCCGTCTCCAACTGCGTTTCGCCCGGGCCCCGCATGCCGATGCCGCCGCGGAATTTCTCGAGGTGGGTCCACATCCGCGTTAGGCGGGGCAGCATGTACTCGAGCTGCGCCAGCTCCACCTGCATGCGCGCTTCGCTCGTGCGCGCGCGTGTGGCGAAGATGTCGAGAATGAGCTCGGCGCGGTCCATCACGCGGCGATTCGTCAGCTCCTCGATGTTGCGCGCCTGCGCGGGCGTCAGCTCGTCGTCGAAGATCAGCAGCGTCGCATCTTCGCGGCCGATCGCGTCCACCAGCTCATCCAGTTTGCCCTTCCCGAGGTACGTGCCGGGGTTGGGCCGCTCGAGGAACTGCGTCACCTCGCCGACCACCACTGCGCCGGCCGTGTCTGTCAGCTCCGCGAGCTCGGCGAGGTGCTCGGCTAACTCGTGACGTGCGCCGGATCGCTTGATCGGTGCGCCGACGAGCAGTGCGCGCTCGACCGGGGGCGCAAGTGAAATGGTTTCTTTCGGGATGAGCGGCTCCGTTGCGTCGTGTTCGCTATTCGGCGTTCCGATCTTTCTGCTTCAGCTCGGCCCACCATGCCAATCGCTTTGCGATCTCCTTCTCGAACCCGAACCTGCCGGGCTCGTAGAGCACCGTGTCGCGCAGCTTCTCGGGCAAATACTCCTGCGGAATGTATGCCTCCGGCGCGTCGTGCGCGTACTGGTACCCCTTGCCGTAGCCCAGTTCCTTCATCAAAGGCGTCGGCGCGTTCCGGATGTGCATCGGGACCGGTTCGGCGGGCGTCTCGCGCGCGGCATCCATCGCCGCGCCCAACGCAGCCTTCGCGCTGTTCGACTTGGGCGCGGTCGCGAGATAGATGGTCATCTCGGCTAACGGAAGGTAACCTTCCGGCGCGCCTAACATGTGGTAGGCATCACGTGCCGCCACCGCCAACTGCAGCGCGTTCGGATCGGCGAGCCCGACATCCTCGGCGGCCATCGCGATGGCGCGCCGAAAGATGGTCATGGGATCTTCGCCGCCCTCGATCATCCGCGCCATCCAGTAGAGCGCACCTTGCGGATCGCTCCCGCGCAGCGACTTGTGATACGCCGACAGCAGATTGAAGTGTTCCTCACCGGCTTTGTCGTGACGCGCGAACCGGAGCTGCATCGCCTCCCGCGCCACGGGCACCGTGATGCGCCCGTGCGCACCGACGTGCGCGGCCGCGGCCTCGAGCACCGTGAGCGCGCGCCGCGCGTCGCCGTCGGCTTCCTCGGCCATGAGGTGCACGGCATCGTCGTCGAGCTCGAGCTCTTGCGCGCCGAGCCCGCGCTCGCGGTCCGCGGCCGCGCGCCTAACGAGTGTCTCGATGGCCGCTGCGTCGAGCGGCTTGAGGACGAACACGCGGGAGCGCGACAGCAACGCGCCGTTGATCTCGAACGACGGATTCTCGGTGGTTGCGCCGACCAACGTGATCGTGCCGCGCTCCACGTGCGGCAGAAACGCGTCCTGCTGCGCGGTGTTCAGCCGATGGATTTCATCCACGAACAAGATCGTTCCGCGACCCATCGTCGCCAACCGATCTTCGGCTTCGGCGACGATCTCGCGCACGCGCGGCACGCCGTCGGTGACCGCGGAGAACGGCACAAATACTCGATCGGTGTACCGCGCGAGGAGCAACGCGAGTGTCGTCTTCCCGGATCCGGGCGGGCCCCAGAAAATCATCGAGCCCACAGTGCCCTTCTCTACGGCCGCGCGGAGCGCCGTGCCGGGGCCTAACAACTGCTCCTGCCCAACGACGTCGTCCAACGATCGCGGACGCATCCGCGTGGCCAGCGGCTGCGCGCTCTCCGGCGCCGCGAACAACGACGGCTCGCCTCGTCCGCGCGATGACCGGCCGGCGCGCGACGGCACGCTCACATCCTCACCGCGGACCGCGCCAGGAAGTACAACCCGCACCCCACGAAGAACGACAGTTGCAGACGCCATCCATGCTTGCCCTGAAATTCCGGGACCAGGTTCGACGCGCCGACATACAACGTCACGCCCGCTGAGAGGCCGAGTCCGTACATGGCGAGCGTCGCCACACGACCGGTGACGAGCACACCAAGGAGCGTCGCCACGCCGAGCGCGACGCCCGCGTAAAGTGCGCGCTTGCGACCGGCACCAGCGGCGAGAAACAAACTCGAAATGGCCAGACCCTCCGGCAGCTTGTGCAGCACGATCGCCAGGAAGACGAGCGTGCCCAACGCATGGCTGACCATGAACGCCGATGCAATGGCCACGCCGTCCACGAATGTGTGCAGCAACAAGCCGACGAGCGCCGATACGCCCACGCGCTCGGTGACGTGGTGCGTCTCTTCACCGAAGTGAAAATGCGGCGCGAGCGTGTGCTGCGTGAAGTGCACGAGCAAATACCCGATCAACGCCGCCAGTGCGCCGGCCTCGCCGCTGCGCCCGATCGCTTCCGGAAAAATGTCCGTGAGCGACACCGAGATCATGAACCCCGCCGACAATGCGACCAGCGCCTCGAGGGCCGCGACGCTCCAGCGCGAGCGCCACGTGACAGCGGCGGCGCCAACCACGTTGGCCGCCGCCGCTGCGATCGCATACGCCCAAGGCGTGACGGTCACGCCGGAGAGAGCCGGAGCGATTCCGCCATCTGCGACAACGCCGCGATCAACTCCGGTGCGTCCGCGTACTCGCGGCGTACGCCGCGCCAGCTGCGCGTGCGTACGAGACGCCGCTCCTCGAGGCCTTTGCCCTTCAGGATGTACAACCATTGGTCGGTGCGCGCGTACACGAACAGCTCGAGCACCGGATTCACCGTGAGCTGATCTTCGCTCGTGTACACCGAGATCTCGGCGCCTCCGTTAGTCGCGAGCAGCGTCTTGATGCGCGACACGGCTTCCCGCACGTCGGGCAACGCGAGGGCCTCTCCCTTCCACGATCGGCCGGACCGCTCGTCGGTGATCGCGACGTCCACCGCCGGCGGCAGATGCTCCATGCGCGCGATGAACAAGTCGACGACGCGCTCCGCGTTGGCGACGAGATGCGCCGTGTAATAGTCGCCGTCGTGCGAAAACGAAAACCCATCGGCCGCGGTGCGAAACCGCTTCCACACCGATTGATCCGGCTGCCGCCCGCGAAAGAACATGCGTCCCTCGTCCGTTGCCTAACTGCGACCGATCAGGTTCGCCACGCGCGCGAGGAGCGCGTCGCGGGTGTTGCGGGCGGGGTCCTCGAGAACGTCGTCGAGCAGCCGCGCGAGCACCGTCTTGATCTGCGGACCTGCCGGTACGCCGGCCGAGATCAGATCGTCGCCATCGACTGCCAGGTCGCCGATCTCGACCGGATCGCGAAACGCGATGCGCATCGCGCGGCGATACGCCGACGCCACGGCATTCGCCGACGGCGCCGGATTGCCGAGCGCGCGCTCCGCCGCGAAACGCACCGCACCCAGCCGCCAGACCGAGCGCGCACGCGTTCGACCCGTCGTCCCCGCCCAACGACGCAGTTGCCCATCCGACGGGCCGTTCGGTTCGGAAAGTGCGCGCCCCACATCATCGCGAATCCCGGTCCATCCGCGCAACACCGAGCCCACCCACGCGACGGTCTTGTTCGGAAAACGCAGGTCGCGCAGCGCGCGTTCCGCGTCGCGCGGTGCGAGGTCGGCCAGCAACGCGACGAGGCGCTGCATTTCGCGGTCCGGTTTGGACTCGTTCCGCGGTGGCGGCAACAGGTTCAGCGATTCGAGCGTCACATCGGACACGTCGGCCAGCGGCGGGATGAGGGCCGCGAGCGCTCCACTGTCGCGCCAGAGCCTGATCGCGCGACCGGCGTACCGAACCTGCTGCATCGTCTTCTCGATCTCTTGCTTCACGCGCTCGGGCGACAGCCGCGTCATGTACGGCGCGGAGTCGGCGACCGCGCGCCAGGTGCGCGGCTCGATGTCGAAGGCAAATCGCGCCGCGAACCGGATCGCGCGCAGCGCGCGCAAACGGTCCTCCCGCATGCGCGCGTCGGGATCGCCCACGGCGCGCACCACGCGCCTCGCAAGGTCGCGGCGGCCATCGAACGGGTCGCGCAGGTCGCCGCCTAACGGATCGTACGCCATCGCGTTGATGGTGAAGTCGCGGCGCGCGAGATCGTCGTCGAGCGAGGCGCCGAACTCCACCACGGCGTGGCGGCCATCGGTCTTCACGTCTCTCCGGAAGGTCGTGACCTCGTGCATCACGTTCGCGGTGTCGAGCACGCCGACGGTGCCGAATTCGATGCCCACGGGCACCGTGCGCCGGAAGAGCCGGCGCACCTGGGCCGGCGTCGCGGCCGTCGCGAGGTCCCAGTCGAGGTGCGACTCGCCCAATAGCGCATCGCGCACGGCGCCGCCCACACACCAGGTCTCGAAGCCGGCATCGGTGAGCACGCGGGCGATCTCGACCACGGTGTGGGGCGGCGCCAACGGGACCCGGTCGCCTTCCGCGGCGCGCGGCATGGATGCCTAACTCTCGAACAGCGCGCGGACGCCCGCGGGGTCCATGCCCAGTCCTAACGCAAGCATGAGGTCGATGCGCGCCTGTTGCGGGCGGCGGCCCGGCGCGAGGATCGCGCCGGCCTCGACGAGTCGCCGCGCGCCGCCGGGATAGCCGTACGTCGGGCCGACGCGTCCCCGTTGGGCGCGCGACACGATCACGACCGGCTTGTCGTCCGCCACCCAGCGCTGGATGCCGGGCACCATGTCCGGCGGCACGTTGCCGCGCCCCATTGCGGCCACCACCATCCCGCGCGCGTCGCGCCGCGATGCGTCCAGCAGACGCGAGTCCGCCCCCGCCGCCGCGTACACGAGATCGACCGGCGTCGCCGGATCGGCCGGATCCAGCGGCGGCATCGACGGCACAAGTGCTCGCCTAAAAATGACTTCGCCGTCGTCGATCACCGCCACCGGACCGAGGCCAGGACTCTCGAACGCGTCGAGCAAGTGCGTGTGCGCTTTGGTCACATCCAACCCGGTGAACACGCGGCCCGACATGGCGACCATGGACCCGTACCCGCACGCGCCTTCGCTGGCCGCGACGCGCACGGCGTCGAGCAAATTGCGCGGGCCGTCCCAGCCGAGGTCGCTCGCGGTGCGCATGGCGCCGGTGAACACGATCGGCTTGTCCGGCGCGAGCGACCGTGCCGCAAAATACGCGCTCTCTTCCAACGAATCGGTCCCGTGCGTCACCACCACCCCTTGCACGCCGTCACGCCCCAAATGATGGCGGATGCGATTCCGAAGCGCCCACATCCGTTCGACGGTCATGTGCGGCCCGGGGAACGCGCCCCAGTCTTCGATCTCGACCTGTGCCACGTCCTCGATGCCGCGCGTCGCCTCCAAAATCTCGCGGCCGGACAACGCCGGCACGGCGCCCTGCGCCGCCGGGTCGTGCCGCATCGAGATGGTGCCGCCCGTGAACAGGATGACGATCATCGACCGGCCTTCCTGCCTAACGGGCGGCTCAGCCGCACAAGACGCTCCCGCCGTTCACGTTGAGGATCTCGCCCGTCACGTGGCGCGCGAGATCCGAGCACAGGAACACGATCGGCCCGGCAATGTCCCGCGCCGACGCCACTCGGCCTAACGGAATACCGGAGGCGATGCGCTGGCGGCCGCCGGCAGCGAACGGCTCGGCGCACATCTCGGTGTCCACCCAGCCGGGCGCGACACTGTTCACCGTCACGTCGCGCGACGCCAGCTCGACCGCCAACGACTTCACGAGCGAGATCATCGCACCCTTGGACGCGGCGTAGTCCGCGTGATAGGCCTCGCCCCGCTGCCCAGCCGTGCTCGACACGAGCACGATCCGCCCACCGTCCGACACGCGCTTGGCCGCGAGCCGCGCCGTGTAGAACATGGACAGCAGATTCTGCTCCATCGTGCGCGTCCATCGCGCATCGTCCATCGCGCTCAACGCCGTCTCGTCGACGGGCCAGATGCCGGCGTTGCCGACGAACAGGTCGAGCCCGCCGAACTCGCGCGCCGCGCGGTCGAACAGCGCCTCCGCACCCGCTTCCGTGGAAATGTCGGCGGACACGGCGAACGCGCGTACGCCGCGCCCCGCCAGCTGCCTAACGACCTCGGCCGCCTCCGCCTCGCGGCTGCGGTAGCCGATGCCGACGTCCGCGCCGCACTGGGCCAAGAGCAGCGCCGTGGCCGCGCCGATGCCGCGCGACCCGCCCGTGACCAGCGCGCGCCGTCCGCGCAGCGAGATCACAGCTCGCGCTCCACGAGCTCGCAGATCGCGTGCTCGATGCACAGATGCAGCTCCTGCGCGCGATCGGTGCGCGACACGGGCACCACCACCGCGTGATCGGCGAGCGCCCGCAACGGGCCGCCCTCGCCGGCCGAGAACGCCAACACCATGACCCCCTTGGCGCGCGCCGCGCGCGCCGCCTCGAGCACGTTAGGCGAACGACCGCTGGTCGAATGGATCACCAGCAGATCGCCGCGCCGGGCGAGCGCTTCGACCTGCCGCGCGAACGCGTGCTCGAACCCCAGGTCGTTGCCCGTCGCCGTGAGAATGGACGTGTCGGTGGTGAGCGCCACCGCCGCGCACGCCCGTCGCGCGCGCTGGTAGCGCACCACATACTCGGCCGCCAGATGCTGGGCATCCGCCGCGCTGCCGCCGTTGCCGCAGAAGAAGAGCGTCCCGCCCCCGCGAACGGTGTCGCGAACCATGGTCGCCGCGCGCGCGATGTCCGCCTCCAACGCATCGGCCGCGTGCGACGCCGCCGCCGCCAGATCCCGCAGCGCCGACGTGAGACCGGCCATGTCGCTCGCGTTAGGCGTGTTCATTTGCGGCCGAACAGCATCTGCCGGAGCTTGCCCAGCATGCCGGGCTCGGCGTGCGGAACGGGAGCCACCGGAATCAACGGCTCGCCCGCCAGCAATCGTTGGGCATTGCTGTGCGTGAGGAGCCGCGCCTGCTCCTCGGCACCCAACTCGATGAGCCAGTCGCGCGCCGACGCCAACGAGCGCGCGTCGCCGTGGTTGTCGCTGGCGATGCAGTCCACCAGTCCCTCCTCGAGCATCTGCCGCGCCAACCGGCAGCCCGACGACGTGCCGAACAGCATGATCGCGTCCACCTGAATCACCGCGCCCACGTCGCGCCACTCGTACACCTGCTCGATCGTCGCGCCGTAATATCGCTCCGGGTGGGCGAGCACTGGAATCACGCCGCTCATGCGGATGCGCAGCAGCTCGTGCGACGCACCTGGCGGCACGTTCATGCGCGGGAACTCGACTAACGCAGCATCCGATCCGCCCAGGTGCAGGCCCGGCGCGCGCAGGTCTATGCCCGGCGCGTCGAGCATGATCTCCCAGCCCTGCAACAGCTCCGGCTTGGTGGGCGCCCGCGCGGAGAGCCGCGCGAGAATCGCGGCGTATTTCTCCACCGGCGCGCGCATCGCATCCGTGGCCAACAGGTGCGGCGTGCACACCAACACATCCACGCCGTCGCGCCCGAACTTGTCCAGCACCGGGAGCGAAGCTTGAATCGATGGCGAACCGTCGTCCACACCCGGGAGCAGGTGCGTGTGGATGTCGATCACGATTGTGCCGCGTTGACGAGTGCACCCACCTCGCGGCCGCCGCTCTGCTCGAACAGCGTGCC
>DASVAC010000019.1:0-4619 GCA_036376535.1 Gemmatimonadaceae bacterium
GACATCGTCGGGGATCATGTCCGCACTCACCATCTGCATCATCGCGAGCTGCGCGACGTCGGTGCGCATGCCGTTCAGCACGACGGTGTTGCCGTGCCAGTGCGGCGCATGGAAATCGAAGTCGTTGGTGGACGCCATGAGATACCACCGTACACGCTCACCCTTCTTAAGGGTGAGGTCCGCGAGTGGCATGCTGCCGTGCACGAAGCCGTTGATGGTGAACTTCACAAACCACGGATAGCCGTCGGCCGGGAGGTGCGGGTTGGGAATCGGTCGCAGCGCGTCGAGTGAATCCATTGTGAAACCGTGGCCGAACGGGACGTTCTGAATCCAGCTGTTGTTTTCCTCCACCTGCATGAACGACGCGACGATCTCGCGGTCGACGTCGTTAGGCGAACCGTCGGGCCGCGCTTTGCTGCGCGCGGTGATGATGATCGGGCCGAAGAGTCCGGTGTTGATGTCCCGCACTTCGTCGACGTGCGAGTGGTACATCCACATCACCGAGCTGACGTCCATCGGGCCGGGGCCTGCGCGCTCGGGGACGATCCATACGTAGGTGAACGTCGCGCCGGGCGCCACGCCGTCGTCGGCCTTGTCGCTGCCGCTCGTGCCGTCGTTGTAGGGCACGCCTTCCGCGTTTTTCTCGTAGAACACGCCGTGCGGATGAATGCTGTACGGTCGTTGGGCATTGTTGCGGAACACGACGCGGATCGTGTCGCCGACCACGCCGCGGATGAGCGGTCCCAGGAATCCCAAATGCTGCCACTCGGGCGCCCTGGGCTCGAGCGTGCGGAACGTGCTGTCGGTGTACTGGCGATACAGCACTTTCTTGTACACGGTGCTCACCGGTCGCGGCTTGCCCTTCGCGAAGAACGCCGTGTCCGTGTACGGCTGTCCGGTGATCTCGTCGCGTCCGCCGGGTACGTAGTCCCACGACACGGGATCGGCCGCGATGAAGTAGGTGCGCGTCATTGGTGGAACGGATCCAGTTTGAGCAGCGAGCTCGCTAACGGGTACGACGGCGAGCAGCAGGAGAGCTGCACGGTTCACGAAGGACATGGGCGCCTCGTCGCGCTGGGTGTGATCGCAGGGGGGGTGTGATGCAATGCGCGATCTAAGGGCACGCCGTTATCCAGCCGCTATTTCGGCGTTATCACGCGTAGCGCTCACTCGAACGGCCGCCCATGGCCCGGTGCTTGCGCCGTCGTGCGCACAGGCAAGGACGTGCAAACTCTCGCCGGCGGTCGAGGCGACGCGTACGCGATGGAGGATGCCATGCTTTGGACGCTGATCGTGATTCTCGTGGTCCTGTGGGCGCTCGGGTTCGGCGTGTTCCACGTCGCGGGCGGGCTCATTCACCTGTTGTTGGTGATCGCCCTCATTCTCTTGATCGTGCGTCTGGCGACTGGCCGCCGGCCAGTAGCCTAACGCAGCGGTCGTGCGTGAGGCGTTGCGTGGCCGCGCGCACGACCGGGTTCTCGCTCAGGCGCGCGCCTCCGGGGCGGGGGCGCGCGAGGGCACAGGCATCGGACGTTGGGCGCGGGAGCTCGGGCCGGGGCTGATCACCGGCGCGGCCGACGACGATCCTTCCGGCATTGCGACATACTCGCAAGCCGGCGCCGCGTTCGGGTATGGCTTGCTCTGGACGGCGATCCTGTGCATGCCACTCATGGCGGCCGTCCAGACGATGTGCGCGCGTGTGGGCGTCGTCGCCGAAAGTGGATTGGCGAACGTGCTGCGCGTGCACTACTCGCGCTGGCTCCTCTGGCTCGTGTGTCTGCTGCTCTTCGCTGGCAACACCATCAACATTGCGGCGGATCTGGGCGGCATGGGGGCGTCCGCCGCCCTGCTCACGGGCGCGGATGCACTCTGGTTCGTGCCGCTCTTCACGCTGCTCATCCTCGCGCTGCTCGTCTTCGCGTCGTATGCGAGCATGACGCGCATCTTCAAGTGGCTCACGCTGGTGCTGTTCGCGTACGTGGCCGCCGCGTTCTTCGCGCGCCCGCAGTGGCGCGCCGTTGCGTTAGGCACGGTCGCGCCCCGCCTGTCTGCGGAGCACGACGACCTCCTGATGATCGTCGCCATCCTCGGCACCACGATCTCGCCGTACCTGTTCTTCTGGCAGGCCGCGCAGAACGCGGAGCAGGAGGGGCACGCATCGCCTAACGGAGGTCGGCGGCGGTCGCGCTGGGCCGTGCACCGGTCGCTCGCGGGTGCCACGCGCGACGTGCGCGCGGGGATGTTCGTGTCGCAGGCGATCATGTACTTCATCATCCTCACCACCGGCGCGACGCTGCACGCGGCGCACCCGGTGATCCATACGGCGTCCGAGGCGGCCGCCGCGCTGCGGCCGCTCGCCGGCTCCGGCGCCACGGTGTTGTTCGCCGCCGGCATCGTCGGCACCGGGCTGCTCGGCGTCCCCGTGCTGGCCGGGTCGGCGGCCTATGCGTTAGGCGAAGCCTTTGTGTGGCGAACCGGCATGGACGAGACGCCCCGCAGCGCCGGCCCGTTCTACGCCGTGATGGCGGCCGCGATGGTGTTGGGCATGGCGCTCGCGTTCGCGCACCTGAACGCCATGCGGCTGCTGGTGTGGTCTGCCGTGGTGAACGGCTTGCTCGCGCCGCCGCTCATCGTCGTGATCCTGATGATCTGCAACAACCGCGCGGTGATGCGCGAGCATCGCAACGGATGGGGACTCAACGTGCTCGGCGGCACCGTCGCGGTGCTCATGTCCGGGGCCGCGATTGCGCTCATCATATCGTGGATCGGTGCCTAACGCGACAAGGGAAGAGGGAAGCGCTCGCTGACGCTTGCTTGGGGAAGCGCCGGGCTTAGGGAAAAGGGGAAGCGGCTGGCTACGCCGCCACTTCCCTAAGCAGAGCGCTTCCCCAAGCGAGCGTCAGCGCAGCGCTTCCCCATTCCCCCGAGTCAGTGTATCGACGTGATGTCGATGATGCCGGACGGATGCCCCATCCCGTAGCGGATGGTCGCGTCGCCGACGTCGAGGAAGCGGATCTCCTCGAGCTCGTGCACCGGGATCTGCCGAAGCGAGTCGAACGGGCCGTAATACATGCCGTCGATGAACACTTCGGGCTGGTCTGGTGTGTCCAGCAGGATGCTCGTCGGGCCGCGGTTCTTGAGGAGCGATGGGCGCAGCAGCGCAATCGCGGTGTACGCGTCACGGTCATCGACCGTCCGCAACTCCTTGGATGTAATCGGACCCGTTTCGTTGGATCGCACCGCCAGGCCGGACGTCGGCTCGTGATGCGCGCACCCGGCGCTCACCGTTAGGCACGTACACGCGAGCGCGGCGATCGACGCGCGACGCAGTGCATCCGCTACCCCCGACCCGACCGTAGACATTCGGACCTCCGAGCGGGCTCCACCATGACAATGCGGTCCAAAGCCTCCGGACGCAACCCGGAGGCCCAACGGCACACAAACGAAGCAGCCCCGGCGAAGGACGCCGGGGCTGCCGCGTGATCGTTCTGCCTAAGCGAGGATCATGAACCCGAGCAGGTCGGCGTCAGGTTGCCGCCGCGTGCGTCGAATTCTCCCTGAGGAAGCGGAGCGTTCTCCAGTGGCGGATTCCCATTCTCCGTTCCGATTCCCACCGGCGGATTGCTGCCGTTCAACTTGCCGAACAGACGCGCATCCAACCACCGATCCCCGCTCTGCCACAGCAGCGAGAACCGCTTCTCGTAGAGAATTTGATTGAGGATGTCGGATGCCGAGCTCAGCGATTTGGCCGCCAGGCCGCCATCGTTAGTCCGAACGAAGTTGGCCAGCGCGAGTGCCGCCGGGAGATTCCCCTGCCCCCAATCGATTTCCGCCTGAAGCAGGACCAACTCCTTGTTGAGCATGAGCGGCGTCGTGCTGGTCGGCGACGGATAGAGGTCGAACGTGATATCCGAGGATACTCCGGCGACCTTAATCGTTGTCGTCGATACGACGTCGCGGACCACGCGCTGGTCGTTCGGATCGGATTCCGTTAGGACGCGCGGATTGGCGCGCGTCGTCGTGCTCGACGGATCGCCAAACAATCCGTTGGTCGCGTCGCCGGTGTTGGTCGTGTAGACGTACACGGGACCGACGTTCAGGTTGAGCGGGTTCGTCGTGTCGACGAACGACGAATCCAGGTCGAGCGCCGCCGCAGAGAGCGCGGTCTGGTCGATCGTTCCACTTGCCGCAAAATCGCGGTACGCGAGGTAGACGTTCACCTTCGCGGCGAGCGCCCGGTTGAACTTGTCGAACGTTCCTGGTTGGTCGAAGCCCGCAAAGCCGGACGGCAGCGAGAACGAGAACGGCGAGTTGATGCCGGCGTGCAGCTCGGCGTGTGCGGAATCGAGCAGCGCAACAATGAACCGCAGCGCGTCCGGCTTGCAGACGATCGCTGCCGGCGGGTCCGTGGGCGGAACGTCGACCGCGATCGGGATACCAGCCGTGTCGCGCGACTCGAGCGCCCGCAGGTAGAGGAGCGCCTTCATCGTGCGAAGGTAGCCCTGCGACGAGTTGATCTCATCGCCCGTTAGGACGCCGGCCGATGGATCGACGGCGGCAATGCCGTCGATGCCGATGTTCGCCAACCGGATTCCATCGTACGGCCACAGCGCCGTGCC
>DASVAC010000020.1:0-12245 GCA_036376535.1 Gemmatimonadaceae bacterium
TTCCGCGACCCGAGCGTCGGCACCCCAATCAGCGCCAGACGCGCGCCCGGATACACGAGCTCCGGCGGAACCTGGATGCGCTTCGATTCCAGCGCACCAATCTTGCCGACGTCCAACCGCCGGTTGCCGTCCGTGATGTACAGCTGATAGGCATCCGGCAACCTGTTCTGGAGGAACACGAACGCCGGCGCTCCCTGGTCCTGCGGTTGTTCCGACGGCGCATGATGGGTACACCCTGCGAGGCCCGCCGAGCAGGCGGCCAATACGGCGATGCCGACTACAAGCGTGAGACGCTTCATCGACCATCCTCCGAATAGAGACGCAGCGGGAACGCCAAGAATCTTCTCCGCTTGGCCCGTTAGGTCAAGGCGCGCGCGGGTGCATTAGAGACGCGCGACGGGTACATTCCGATAGCAGCGCGGTGGCCGTCCTGAACGTCGCGCTTCCGCCAGTCCAAGCCCTACCCTCCCACGCATGACTAACGATCGACGCATGGCGCCCGGCGCGCCGGGAATCGAGCCACGCTGGACGTCGAGCGCCAAATCCGGCGTCGGCACGTCGCCCACCGGCTCGAGCCACGTCTGGTTCACGCTCAGCCACGGCATCTTCAACGAGATCTACTTCCCCGATGTCGACATGCCGTGCACGCGCGATATGGGCATGATCGTCACCGACGGCGAAGAGTTCTTCTCCGAAGAAAAGCGGCACACGTCGCACGAGATCGCGCACATCGCGCCCGGCGCGCCGGGGTTTCGCCTGCGCAACACGTGCGAGAACGGACGCTATCGGCTCGACAAGCACGTCGTGTCATCCTTGCGGCACGATGCAGTCCTCCAGCAGACCAAGTTCGTTCCGCTGCATGGCGCGCTCACCGACTATCACCTGTACGTGCTGCTCTCCCCGCACCTCGGCTGCAAGGGCACGGAGAACATTGCGTGGCTGGACGACTACAAGGGCGTGCCCATGCTCTTCGCGCGGCGCGCCGATTACGCGCTCGCACTCGCGTGCAACGCGCCGTGGCTCGCGCGCAGCGTCGGGTTCGTGGGCGTGTCCGATGGGTGGCAGGACCTCGACGCGCACAAGACACTCACGTGGCAGTACGACGTCGCCGACTCCGGCAACGTCGCGCTCACCGGCGAGATCGACATCAACGCGTGCGACGGCGAGTTTCTGCTTGCGTTAGGCTTCGGCCGCGACGCGGCCAAGGCCGCCTTCGCCGCGCGCTCGGCGCTCTACCATGGATACGAGCGCACACAGGCGGCCTACGTGCACGGCTGGCAGCAGTGGCAGCACGCGCTGCCGATCAACAAGGCAGGCATGCCGGGCGATCCCAAAGTGCGCGGCGTGAGCGCCGCCGCGCTGCGCGTGCACGAGTCCAAACGATTCGCGTCGGCCATCATCGCGAGCATGTCGATTCCCTGGGGCTTCGCCAAGGGCGACAACGACCTCGGCGGCTACCATCTCATCTGGCCGCGCGATCTCGTCGAAGCGGCAGGGGGACTGCTCGCCGCCGGCGCGACCTCCGACGCGCACCGCGTGCTCAACTATCTCGCGGCCACGCAGGAGAGCGACGGCCACTGGGCGCAGAACATGTGGCTGGATGGCGTGCCATACTGGAACGGCGTGCAGTTGGACGAAGCGGCGTTCCCGATCCTGCTCGTCGATCTCCTCCAGCGCGAGGACGAGATGTCCCTCGCCGACCTGGAGCGCGTGTGGCCAGTCGTTAGGCGCGCGGCGGCGTTCATCGCGCGCTGTGGCCCCGGCACGCCGCAGGACCGATGGGAGGAGAACGCGGGCCTCTCGCCGTTCACGCTCGCCGTCGAGATCGCTGCCCTGCTCTCGGCCGCGCAGTTGGCCGAGCAGCACGGCGAGATGGATGTCGCGCGCTACCTGCGCGAGACCGCGGACGGGTGGAACGACGACATCGAACGATGGACGTACGCCACCGACACGGGCCTCGCGCGCAAGTTAGGCATCGAAGGCTACTACGTGCGCATCGCGCCGATCGCCGTCGAGACCGCCGCGTCGCCCAAGGCAGGCTTCGTCCCGATCAAGATGAACCTGCCCGACATCGACGCCGAGTCGAGCATGGTCGTGAGCCCGGACGCGCTGGCGTTGGTCCGGTTCGGGCTGCGCGCCGCGAACGATCCGCGCATCGTGAACACCGTGCGCGCCATCGACGCCGTGCTCAAGCGAGATCTGCCGTACGGTCCGGGCTGGCGGCGCTACAACGGCGACCGCTACGGCGAGTACGACGACGGATCTCCATACAACGGCGGCGGCGTCGGACGCTGCTGGCCGCTGCTCACCGGCGAGCGCGCGCACTACGAGCTCGCCGCGGGCCGCCCCGAGCGCGCGATCGATCTCCTGCGCATCATGGAAAAATCCACGAGCAGCACGGGGATGATTCCCGAGCAGACGTGGGATGCGCCGGACATCCCCGATCTCGAGCTCTTCAATGGACGCCCCGCAGGCTCGGCCATGCCGCTCGTGTGGGCGCACGCCGAGCACATCAAGCTCTGCCGCTCGATCGCGGATGGCCGGGTGTTCGACACGCCATCGTACACGGCGCAGCGCTACGTACTGCAGCGCACGACGTCGGCGTACGCGGCGTGGCGATTCAACCTCAAGCGCCGGCGCATGCCGCAGGGCAAAACGCTCCGCATCGAGGTGCTCGCTCCCGCCACCGTGCACTGGAGCGCCGACGGCTGGCAGACCACGACGGACACGCCCACGCAAGCGACAGGACTCGGCGTGTTCATCGCCGACCTGCCGACTACGCGACTCGGCAGCGGCGACAGCGTCGTGTTCACGCTGTTCTGGTCGGCGGACCAACGATGGGAGGGTGTCGACTACACCGTCGCAGTGGAGTGACTGGCGCGATTGATGCTGCTGGCACGCCAGACGTTGTTGATCGCGTTGCGCGCTATCCGACCCCTTGGCGATGCACACATCGACGAATTGATAGCGGACAAGGCCGGACGCAAACGGACAAGGCGGACGTTTGGATGCGCGCTTAGCCGACGAATATTGAAAGACAAAAAATCCGCGCTCTTGTCCGTTCGTGTCGGGTCTTGTCCGCTATCAATTCGTAGGAGCTCGCATTCCCAAGGAGTCGGACCAGCGCAGCGAACAGATGGAGCGGGCGATATGGCATTCACGAAAGGCCAACTGGAGCATTTTCGCGCGCGGCTGCTCGAGGAGCGCGAGCGCGTGACGCGCGATCTCGCGCGATACCATGCGCAGAGCCAGGTGTCACTGCGCGACCAATCGGGTGAGTTGTCCAGGGCCCCGGGAGAAATGGGGACGGATACCGAGGATCAGGAAGTCGATGCGGCCAACGCAGCGCGGCAGTCGCTCGAGTTGGAAGAGATCGATGCGGCGTTAGACCGCCTCTATCACAGACCCGAGGAATACGGCCGCTGCGAGAAGACGGGCGAGCCGATTTCGTACGAGCGGTTGGACTTGATCCCGTGGGCCAGAACTTGCTGATAGCGCGGACAAGGCAAGGCAAAGTCGGACAAGCCGAATTGGTTTATAAAACGCTCGCGATGCCGGCTCCGAACAACAACAAGGTTCCTGTTTTGTCGGTTCGTGTCCGGCTTCGTCCGCTCTCACAGTCGTGTTGACTTTCAGCGTCGTCGGAGGCGGATTCGCGAGCGTACAGTCGTACTCGCGCGTCCGCCTCCCCTGCCTGACAGGCATCTACGAATTGATAGCGGACACATCCGGACAAAGTCGGACAAAGCGAATTGATTTGTAAACGCTCGCGATGCCGGCCTGCGAAACAACAAAGAAGTTCCTGTCTTGTCCGACTTAGCGTTGTCCGACTTATAGGAGCACGCTTCCGCCGTTGTCGGCGCCGACGACGATCTCCGATGCCAGCCCGAGGAACAATCCCGTGTCGACCACGCCGGGGCGCGCACGCAGCGCGCGGTGTACGGCGTCCGGGTCCTCGATGCCGGTGGGAAAGCGCGCGTCGATGAGGTAGTGGCCCTCGTCGGTCACGAACGGATGCTCTCCGCCTAACCGCAGCACTGGCTCTGCGCCTAACGCAACGATGGCGTCCATGTGCCCCTGCCAGCCGAACGTCACCACTTCGACCGGGAGCGGATACCGCGCGCCCAGCTGCGGCACGAGCTTGGCCGCGTCGACCACCAGGATCCATCGCGCGCTGCGCGTGGCGACGATCTTCTCGCGCAAGAGCGCGCCGCCGCCGCCCTTGAGCACGCGGCCCGCCGGATCGATCTCGTCGGCGCCATCGATGGTGACATCCACGGTGGGATGCTGCTCGAGCGTGGTGAGGGGCACGCCGCACTCGAGCGCGAGCCGATGCGACGCGTTGGATGTCGGGATGCCGACGATGTCGCGCAACGCGCCGGCGGCGATGCGGCGCCCGATCTCCTCGATCGCGAACGCCGCGGTGCTCCCGGTGCCTAACCCGACGACCATGCCCGGCTGCACCGCGTCGACCGCGCGCACCGCCGCGTCGCGCTTGGCGGCGGCGCGCGGATCCATCACGGTTCGCGCCACGCCGCGCCGTCGCGGGCAACCAGCGTGTCGGCGGCCGAGGGTCCCCAGGTGCCCGAGGTGTAGTTCGGCAGCTTGATGAGACTGGGGTTCTTCCAGCCCTCGATGATCGGGTCGATGATCCGCCACGATGCTTCGACCTCGTCCCAGCGCGCGAACAGCGTGGCGTCGCCTAACATGCAGTCGAGCAGCAGCGTTTCGTACGCCGGGTGCGTGGTCGTGCCGTATGCATCCTCGTAGTTGAACACCATGCGGACGGGCGCCATCTGCACGTCCACGCCCGGCACCTTGACCTCGAACCGCAGGGAGATGCCTTCGTCGGGCTGGATGCGCATCACCAACACGTTGCGCTCGAGCGACTGCCCTTCGGGCGTGCGGAACAGCGAGTGCGGCGGCTCCTTGAACTGCACCGCGATTTCCGTCGCGTGCTTGGCGAGGCGCTTGCCCGACCGCAGGAAGAACGGCACGCCGTGCCACCGCCAGTTGTCCACCGTGAAGCGGATCGCGGCGTACGTCGGCACGCGCGACTCGTTCCCCACACCGGGCTCATCGCGATACGCAATCACATGCTCGCCGTTCACTTCACCGGCGTCGTACTGGCCGATCACCGACATGTCGTCCGCATCTTCGGGCGCCACTGGATGAATCGCGCCGAGGACCTTGGCCTTCTCGCCGCGGACGGCGTCGGCGTCGAATGCGTTAGGCGGCTCCATGGCGGTGAGCGTGAGCAGCTGCATCAGGTGGTTCTGGAACATGTCGCGGATCACGCCCGACTCCTCGTAGTACGAGGCGCGGTGTTCTACGCCAACCGTTTCAGCGGCCGTGATCTGCACGTGGTGCACGAAGTTCCGGTTCCACACCGGCTCGAAGATCGAGTTGGCGAACCGCAGCACCAAGATGTTCTGGACGGTTTCTTTTCCGAGATAGTGGTCGATGCGGTAGATCTGCTGCTCGGAAAAGAGCGACAGCAGCAGCTTGTCGAGCGCGCGCGCGCTGTCCAGGTCCCGTCCAAAAGGTTTTTCGATCACGATGCGCGCCCACTTCTTGTCGTCGCGCACCGTGCGCGGCACGAGACCGCTTTCCGACACGCGCTTGGCGGCATCGGGATACAAGCTGGGCGGAATGGCGAGGTAGATCAGGCGGCCCGCTTCGCTGTCGTCCGCGCCCTCGAACTCGGACACGCGCTGCGTGACCGACTTGTACGTGTCCGCGGACTTGAGATCGCCGCGCACGAATCGCAGCATGCCGAGGAATTTGTCGAGCGCCGGACCGTCGGTGACTTTGATCTCGTCCGAGTGCTTGAGCGCCTCGCCCATCGCGGCGCGATACGAGTCGTCGGTGTAGTTGTCTCGCCCAACGCCGATGATGATCGACTCCGGATCGAGCAGACCGTCGCACGCCAGATGGGCGAGCGCGGGCATGAGCTTGCGTCGCGTGAGATCGCCGCCGGCGCCGAGGATGACCATCGCGCACCGCGCGGCCTTCCGCATCGACGACTCGGCGACGTGCTCCTGCGCGAGCGTGGCGGGTGCTACGAATGGCGTGCTCACGTGGTGTGCACCGCGTGACCGCCGAACTCGTGGCGTAAGGCGGCGATCACTTTGGCGCCGAACGACTCCGATTGCCGCGAGCGCAGGCGCGTGAGGAGCGAGAGTGTGATGACGGGCGCCGGCACGTCGAGGTCGATGGCTTCCTGCACGGTCCAGCGGCCTTCGCCGGAATCATCCACGTATCCGCGCAGATCCTTGAGCGACGCGTCGCGCGCGAACGCCGACTCGGCGAGCTCATTGATCCACGAGCGAACGACGCTGCCGTGGTTCCATACCGCGGCCACCTGATGCAAGTCGATGTCGAACTCCTTGGAGGCGTGCAGAATCTCGAAGCCTTCGGCGAACGCCTGCAGCATGCCGTACTCGATGCCGTTGTGGACCATCTTCACGTAGTGTCCGCTGCCCGTTGGGCCGACGTGCGCGTAGCCGTCTGGCGGTGCGAGCGCGGTGAAGATGGGCTCGCAGATCGACACTGCCTTGTCGTCGCCGCCGACCATGAGGCAATAGCCGTTCTCGAGTCCCCACACGCCGCCGCTCGTGCCCGAGTCGACGAACGCGATGCCCTTCTCGCGGAGCTCGGCGCCGCGGCGCACCGTATCGTGAAAGTTCGAGTTGCCGCCGTCGATGATGATGTCGCCCGTGGCGAGATGCGGAAGGAGTTGGGCGATGGTGTCGTCGACGGGTTTGCCGGCGGGCACCATGATCCAGACGATGCGCGGCGCCGACAGCTTGGCGCACACGTCGGCGAGCGACGTGGCGGCGATCGCGCCTAACCCGGCCAGCTCCTTCACCGCGTCGGCGCTGCGGTCGAAGGCCACGACTTCGTGTGTGGCGCCGAGCAGCCGCCGCGTCATGTTGCCGCCCATGCGGCCGAGTCCGATCATGCCCAATCGCATAGTTCGAGTCCCGCTCAAGTGTAGATGCCTAACGCGCCGAGTGCCGCCTGGAGGTCGGAGGCCGACGTGAAGTGAATGGTGTGGATGCCGGCGTCGCGGGCCGGCTCGAGGTTCTCCTCGCGGTCGTCGATGAACACGCTGCGCGCGGGCGTCGCCTGCGTGAGCGCGAGCGCCAGCTCGTAGGCGCGCCGCGCCGGCTTGGACACGCCCAACCAGCACGACGAGAGGAACGCGTCGAAGATGTCGCCCAGGCCGAAGCACGCGATGCGGTACACGTTGAGCGCCTCGGACTCGTTGTTCAGCGTGACCATGCGGTAGCGGCCCGTCGCGGCGAGCGCACGCGCCAGCGCGATGCTGTCCGCGTTGGGCACGCTGCGGCCCTTCATGAAGGCGATGTACGCCTCGCGGGTGAAGGTCCGCCGTTGGGCGAACACCATGTGGTCGAGGTATTCGTCGAGCGTCATGGCGCCGGTTTCCAGCGCGCCCACCACCGTGGAGTGCCGGTGTTCCGCTTCCTTCAGGTCGTAGCCAAAGTGCGCGGCCGCGTCCGCGCGGTCGGCGGTGCTCCAACCGGACGTGCCTAACACACCGCCGACGTCGAAGAACACGTGCGTGATACCGTCGTCGCGCATCGCGCGAGGTGCCGTCACGCTTTGGACGCGACCCCGAGCGCCTGCCGCTTGCCCGCGATCACGCCCAGCAGTTTGCGATACGAGACCTCGAATTTCTCGATCCCCTCGTCTTCCAGCGTCTGCGTGACGTCATCGAAGTCGATGCCGGCCTGCGCGATCTGGTGCATCGTGTCGCGCGCATCGTCGGCGCGCGGCGACAGCGTGCGGCGCACCACGCCGTGTTCCTCGAACAACTGCAGCGTCTCGGGTGGAACCGTGTTGATGGTTTCCGGCCCGATCAGACCCTCGAGATAGCGCACGTCGCCGTAGCGCGGATTCTTGGTGCTCGTGCTCGCCCAGAGCGGACGCTGGACGCGTGCGCCGGCGTCGCGAATCCGTGTCCAGCGCAGACCGCTGAACAATTCGCCGAACAGCTCGTAGGCGAGCTTCGCGTTGGCGATGGCCGCCTGGCCCGAAAACGAGGTCGCGGTGCCGCCGATTTTGTCGAGGCGCTTGTCGACCTCGGTGTCCACGCGGCTCACGAAGAACGATGCGACGCTGGCGACGCGGCTCACCGGCTTCTTCGCGGCAATGCGCGCTTCCATGGCGTTGAGGTATGCGTCCGCCACGGCTTTGTAGTGCTCGACCGAAAACAGCAGCGTGATGTTGATGTTGATGCCTTCCTCGAGCGCTTGCTCGATGGCCGGCCATCCTTCGCGGGTGCCCGGGATCTTGATCATCACATTTGGCCGGCCGACTTCGCGCCACAGGCGCCGCGCTTCGTCTAACGATCCCTGCGTATCGCGCGCCAGCGATGGCCTCACCTCGATGGAGACGAATCCATCGGCGCCGTCGGTCGAGTCGTAGACGGTGCGAAAGACGTCGGCGGCCATGCGCACGTCTTCCACCGCGATCGCCTCGAACGCGTCGGCATCCGATTTGGCGCGGATGTCGGGGCGTGCGAGCGCCGCGTCATAATCCTTGCTGCCGGCGATGGCGCTCTCGAAGATACTCGGGTTCGAGGTCATGCCGCGCAAGCCGTCGGCGACGCGCGCGGCCAGGTCGCCGCTCTGGATCATGTCGCGCCGCAGGTAGTCCAGCCAGACGCTCTGCCCGAGGGCGAGGAGCGCCATCATCTTGCTCGTCGTATGGACGGTGGTCATCGATCCTCCCGTTAGTCGTCAGCGATTCAGCATCGCGCGCGCCGCGGACACCACGTGCTCTACCGTTAGGCCAAGCTCGCGGTAGATCCGCTCGTACGGCGCGGACGCGCCGAACCGCTCCAACCCGATCACGACGCCCGAATCGCCGACGAGCCGATACCACGGCTGCGGGCTCGCCGCTTCCATGGCGATTCGATGATGCATCGTGCGCGGTAACACTTGGTCACGATACGATACCGGCTGTGCATAGAAGCGCTCGATACTCGGCACGCTCACCACGCGGGCGCGAATGCCGTTCCCGAACAGCTTCTCCTGCGCGGTGAGCAGAATGTGCACCTCCGAGCCGCTGCCCAGAAGGATCACATCCGGTACGCCGTCGCCTTCGGCATCAGAAAGCACGTAGGCGCCGCGCCCGGTTCCCGACGCCGACGCATAGCGTGTGCGGTCCAGGATCGGCACGTTCTGTCGGGTGAGCGCGAGCGCTACCGGACCCGACGTCGTCTCGATCGCAGCCGCCCATGCTTCGGCGGTTTCGGCCGCATCGGCCGGCCTGAACACGGTCATGTTGGGGATCGCCCGCAGCGCCGCCAACTGCTCGATCGGCTGGTGTGTCGGGCCATCCTCGCCGAGCCCGACGGAGTCGTGCGTGAACACGTAGATCGGGCGGATTTTCATGAGCGCGGCGAGGCGTGTGGGCGGCCGCATGTAGTCCGAGAAAATGAGAAACGTGCCGCCGAACGGAATGATCCCGCCGTGCACGCACAGGCCATTCATGATCGCGGCCATGGCGTGCTCGCGCACGCCATAGAACAGGTTGCGGCCGCGCGGCGTGTCGCGCTCGAGGCGGTCGCTCGCGCTGATGATGGTCTTCGTCGACGTCGACAAGTCGGCGGCGCCGCCAATGAGCTCGGGGATCTTGGGGCCGAGGGCGTTGATCACGCTATTGGATGCCGCGCGCGTGGCCATGCCCTTCTCGTTAGGCTGGAACGTCGGCAGCGCCGAGCGCCACCCGTCGGGGAGCTTGCGCTCGAGGCGGCGGGCGAGCTCGCGCGCCGAGTCGGGGCGGCGGGCCGCCCAGGCGTCGCGGCGGCGCTCCCAATCGGTGCGGAGCGACGCGCCGCGCTTCCCTGCCTCGCGCCACGCGGCGAGCGCTTCGGGCGGCACGTGGAACGGATCCATCCACTGCCAACCGAGGTTCTGCTTGGTGAGCTTGACTTCGTCCACGCCTAACGCTTCGCCGTGCGCGGCCGACGTGTCCTGTTTGTGCGGGCTGCCGTAGCCGATATGCGAGCGCACGATGATCAACGTCGGCCGGTCGTGAACGTCGCGCGCCTGCGCGAGCGCGCGGTCCACCACCGGCAAGTCGTTCACGTCCGGCACGCGGATCACGTTCCAGCCGTAGGCCTCGAAGCGCGTGCCCGTGTCGTCGCTCATGGAGAGCGAGGCGGGACCGTCGAGCGTGATGCTGTTGTCGTCGTAGCAGACGATGAGCTTACCCAACCCGAGGTGTCCGGCGATCGACGCCGCCTCGTGCGAGATGCCTTCCATCAGATCGCCGTCGCTCGCGAACACGTACGTGCGGTGGTCGACCACCGCGTCTTCCGGCGTGTTGAACTCGGCGCCCAGATGATACTCGGCGAGGGCCATGCCGACCGCGTTGGCGAAACCCTGGCCTAACGGGCCGGTGGTGGTCTCGACGCCCGGCGTGTGGCGGTACTCGGGGTGGCCCGGCGTCTTGCTGCCCCACTGCCGGAAGTGCTTGATGTCCTCGAGCGTCACGTCGTATCCGGTGAGATAGAGCACGCTGTAGAGCAGCATCGAGGCGTGGCCGCACGAGAGCACGAAGCGGTCGCGGTTAGGCCAATCGGGGTGCGCCGCGTCGTAGCGCAAATGCTTGGTGAAGAGCAGATACGCCAGCGGCGCGAGCGCCATGGGCGTGCCCGGGTGACCCGAGTTCGCTTGCTGCACCGCATCCATGGACAGGGTCCGCACCGTGTTGATGCAGAGCTCGTCCAATTCGGATCCGCCCGTCGCGCTCCGTGCTGCTCTCGTCGCCGTTTCGGTCATGTCACCGTGCCCCTGCGTTGTGTGCGATAGTTGAAGGAGCGCCGCTCGCGGAGGGAGCGCGCGGTGCGTCCGGCGTGCGTGTATCCTCGTAGGCCGCGGCGATGGCCGCGCCGTAGAGTCCAACGTTGTCGTTCATCACCACGCGCACCGGCATGCGCTGCATCATTTCCGAGAGACGCCCCTTGTCCCGGAACGCGGCAAGGAAGGTGCCGTCCACGAGCTTCTTGACGATGGCCGGTGCGATGCCGCCGACGACGAACACGCCGCCCGTGGCGAGCACCGTGAGCGCGAGATTTCCGGCCTGTGAGCCGTACGCACCCGCGAACACATCGAGCGCTTCGACGCACAGCGCGTCGGAGCCATCGAGCCCGCGGCGCGAGATGGCGACCGCGCCCTCCTTCTCCACCGCGTCGTTCACCGCGCGATCGACGCGCTCCGGCACGCGCTGGGCGAGAAAACGATAGATGTTCTCGAGGCCCGGTCCGGAAATGACGCGCTCGGCAGACACGTGTCCGAAATCCGTGGCGAGCCATGCGAGCAGCTCGCGCTCGAGCGGCGTGCGGGGCGCGAAGCCCGCGTGCCCGCCCTCGGACGCGCGCGTGCGCACGCGTCGTCCTTCTCGCACGACGAAGGCTTCGCCCAGTCCGGTGCCGGCGCCGATGAGGGCGAGCACGCCGGTCTCATCGGGCGCGCCTGCCTGGAGCGTGATCATGTCGCGCGAGTCGAGGCGTGCGATGCCGCGCGCGATCGCGTCGAGGTCGTTGAGCAGCCGCGCTTGCGGGATGCCGAGCTCGCGCGCCAGCTGCCGCTCGTCGAGCGTCCACGGCAAGTTAGGCGTGGCCGTGCGCCCGTCGGTGACCGGTCCCGCGACGCCGAACGCGGCGCGCGGCGGCGATTCGCTCCCGTCGTCGAGGAATCGACGGACGATGGGCGCGAGCGACGGATAGTCGGCGCTCGGATAGCGCGCTTCGCGGACGAGGCGCACGTGTTGGTCATCGATGTCCACCACCGCCAGCCGTGCGTGCGTGCCACCGATGTCGCCGGCGAGCACTCTCATGCCGGCACGGGCGTCAGCTTGGACGCGGCGTCGCGGTCGAGAATCCAGACGCCGCCCAGGGCCAACTGCGAGGGCAGCGCGTGCAGGTCGCGCGGGCCTTCGAGCGCGCGCTGGACGATGCCCGCTTTGTCGCGCGCGCCGACGATCATCGCGGTGGTGCGCGCGGCCGCGATCACGGGCGGCGTGATCGTTAGGCGGCGAGGCGGCGGGAACGGGCTGTCCGCGGCCACGACGCGGCGGACGCGCTCATCGAGCGTCGGCGCGCCCGGGAACAACGACGCCGTGTGTCCATCGGGCCCTAAGCCTAACAGAAGGATGTCGAAGGCCGGCGGCAGCACGCGCTCGTAGTCGCGCGCGGCGGCATCGAGGTC
>DASVAC010000021.1:0-2810 GCA_036376535.1 Gemmatimonadaceae bacterium
TGCGAGGAAATCGTCAGGATCAAGCGCGCGTACTGCCTCGCAGAATCCGGCATGTGCGCCAGATCGTACACCGACGCCAGAATGCACGCGACGGAAATCGACCGGGGCTCGAGTGCAAGTCCGCGACGCGTGTCCGCGATCCCTTCGGCGATTCTGCCGCCGCGCGCTTCCGCCCAACCGAGATACGTGGGCGGCAAGAAATAGAGTGGATCGAGCGCCACCGCGCGTCGCAGCACCGGTATAGCGTCACTCACCCGGCCTTGATTGGAGAGCGAATATCCCAGGCGATAGAGGGGCTCGGCATCGGTCGGATCGAGTGCGACTGCACGCCGCAGCTCCGACTCCGCCGCCTTCCACTCGAACTGCTCGGCATACACGTAGCCGAGGGCGAGGTGGCCATCCGCCAGCATCGAGTCGAGGCGCACGGCGCGTTGGCCGGCCGCCCGCGCGCGCGGCAGCACGTCGGCCGCGTGCACGTCGATGTAGGAAGTCGAGACGGTGAGTGCGTTAGACAGCGCCGCCCACGCGCGGGCGAACGAGGTGTCGCGCGCCGTGGCTTCCTCGAGCGTCGATATCGCCTGGGGGATACCTGGCCCCCGGCGGCGGTAGAGGTAGAGTCCCTTGAGATAGAGGTCGTACGCGGTCGCGTCCTTGGTGCCGCTGGCCGCGAGGGACGGGCTGCCGGTGCCGCCGAGCGTCACTTGCAGGCGGCCGGCGATGGCGCGCGCGATGTCGCCCTGGACGGCAAAGACGTCCGTGGCCGGGCGCTCGTATTCCTCGTGCCAGACCACGAGCCCATCCGACGTGGTCGACAGCTCCGCGGCCACGTGGATCATGTTTCCATAGCGCCTAACGCTGCCGTCGAGTACCTCCGCCACGTGGAGCGCTGCCCCGGCCTCCTGCGGCGAGGCGGTGCGGTCCACCGCATGGCGCGCCGAGCTGCGGCCCGCGAGCCGCACGCCGGGCGCCTGTGACAGCGTGTTCGTCACTTCCTCGGCGATGCCTTCGGCCAAGTAGGTGTCGGCGGTGTCGTTGCCCTGGGCCGTGAACGGCAACACGGCGAGCGACTTGTCCGCGAGCGACGGGGCTGCGCCGCGAATGCGCGGCGCGATGATGACGGCGGCGAGCGCGACGACGACCGCGGCCGCTCCGCCGAGCAGGGCCGCGCGCCGGCCGCGCCGTCCGTTAGGCGGCTGCACGACATCGGCCGAGGTATTGACCGACTCCATGACGGACAACACATCGGCGGCACCGGCGGGACGGCGGTCCGGGCTCTTCTCGAGGCATCGCATCACCATGTTCGACAGCGACGGCGGCGCATCGGGGCGGGTCGCCGCCAACGGTGGCGGCGTTTCGGTGAGGTGCGCGGCGACGAGCGCCTGAATCGTGGATCGTCCGGCGAACGGGTGCACGCCGGCGAGCAACTCGTACGCCATGACACCCCAGGCGTAGAGGTCCGCGCGCTGGTCCACGCCGGGCTCGCCTAACGCTTGCTCCGGCGCCATGTACGCGGGCGTGCCGAGCGACGCGCCGGCGCGCGTGATGGTCGTGTATGCGGCGCCGTCCTGCGTGCGCGAGGCGGCGATGGCTTTGGCGATGCCGAAATCCGTGACGACGGCCGCGCCGCCGGAAAGCAGGATGTTCTCCGGCTTGATGTCGCGGTGCACCACGCCTTCCGCGTGGGCGTAAGCGAGCGCGCGCGCGACGTCGCGGAGAATGCTGACGGCTTCGCCGACCGCCGGCGCCGGCCCGTTCGTTAGGCGTGCGCGCAGCGACTCGCCGCGCACGAACGGCATGGTGTAGTACGGGAGGCCGGCGGCGGTGCCGGCCGACAGCACGGGCACGATGTTGGCTTGCTGCAACCGCGCGGCGACCTTCACCTCGCGCGCGAATCGATCGGCGCTGAGCTCTTCCCCTTCCTGGGCGATGACCTTGATGACGACGTCGCGGCCAAGGGTGTCGTCGCGGGCCACGAACACGCGCGACATGCCGCCGCCGGCGAGCTCGCGCTGAATCGAATAGCCGTCGAGCGCGGCTTGCAGCCGATCCCGAATGTCCGTCAACCGACGCACTCCCGCGTTGGAGATCGCGCGCGACGTTCGCGATGTGCACGCCGCGCCGTTGCGGTGTGCGCCAAGCCGGAGATACTATCGATCAATCGAGCGGCGTGCGCAACTGCGATCGGCAGCCGTCCTCAACGGCACGTTGTTCGGGCGGCATCGCGTCTTGACGCGAAGATGCCCAACACACGCACCACCTCCCTGCTTTCTCGCCACGCGTAACTGGAAACGCACTGCATGATTGCCGAGATCTCCGCTGCGCTGGCCGGCCGGTATCGCGTTGAGGCCGGTGCGCGTCTCTGTCACCAGGAATCACTCACGAGTGTGGTGCTGTCCGAATCGCTCGCGTACTCCACAGCGCCCGCGCTGAGAGGAGGACGCCAAACGTGCCCGTTATCCCCACTGCATAGAGCGTCCAGACGAAGAAGAAGGCGCCGGCCGACCGTCTGACGCCAACGCCGGCGCCGGTCATATGGATCACCGGCATCGCCAGAGCCAAGAGCGATCCGAGGAGGAGAATGATCAACCCCCAGCGGCGATCGCTCCACAGCAGTGCTCCGCACAAATAGACGGTGAGGATGCCGATACCAATGAGATTGGTGAGGCCTCCTCCCGTGAACCCGAGCACGATGTCCTCCGCAATGTGCAACGACATCAAGAGGATCGAGAGGAGCGACGTCACGACGAGCAGGACATTCGGTTTCATGGCAGACTCTCCCGGCGATGGGCTCGGTGCCACTGCAGTGGTCC
>DASVAC010000022.1:0-11757 GCA_036376535.1 Gemmatimonadaceae bacterium
TGCACGCGAGGCTCGGCGATCACGCGCGTGCTGGGCGCGGGCTCGGGACGTGCAACCCGAGTCGGTGCCGCAGCGACCGGCGGCCGCACGACCTCGGAGCGAGGCTGCTCGACCACCGGCGGACGCGTCGTCTCGCGACGAGGCTGCCCGAACACCGGCGGGCGCGCAACCTCGCTACGAGGTTGCTCGACCATTGGCGGGCGCGAAATCGCGGGCCGCGCCTGCACCGGCGCCGCGCGCATCGCGTGGCTGTCGTTAGACGGCGTCGCCGGCCGAGGGATGGTCACCGGGACGCGTGACGGCTCCGCGCGCACGGCCGTTACCGGCGCGCGTGTGACGACGTGCTGATCCGCGGTGCGCATCGCTACCGGGCGCGTGAGCGCGGCGGCAGGCGGCCGCACGGCGAGTCGTGCATCGCCGCGCGCACGGCCTAACCGACTGGCCGGCGTCGGCGCGACGAGCGCGGTGTGGCCGATCACGGTACCGGTGAGCGCATCGCGCGGCGATACCACGGTGGCGACACGCGCGATCGGCTGCGCGCCTTCGAACACCCGCCGCGGCACCGCGGTGATGCCGCCATTCACACGCTCGTTCACGTAATGGATGTTGGTCACGTTGATGTTGCGGACGTTGATGTTGGTCACGTGCACGTTGGTGATGTTCACGTTGCGCACGTACACGTCACTCACGCGGTACGACGGCACATACACCTCGCCCGGGGCGAGCGGGAACCACGCCACGCCGCCGTCGCCGCCGAAGCGGAGCGACACCGAGAAGCGCGGACCACCGACGAATGCGACTAACGCAGGCGCGTACACGGGGCGTTCGACGATCGCGCCGGGCACCCACACCCAACCGCCGCTATAGTACGCCCAACGACCGTAGTGGAACGGCGCGAAGCCCCACGGCGCGTCGTCGATCCACGTCCACCCCCAAGGCTGCACGAACGCCCAGTGTCCGTAGCGATACGGCGCCCAATCCGAACGAACGTGCGCGGGCACCCACACCTCGCCGTAGAGCGGCGTGGAGCGCCACGTGCCGTAGGAGTCGAGGTCCTCGTAGCCCGTCATCTCCGTGGACACGTACTGACGCGACACCGAGGCGTCCTCGCGCGCATCGCGCGCCTGGCTCCACGAGTCGAGGTCATCGTACGCCGGCGCGGACGCGAGGTCGTACGTCGCGTTATTGGTGCCGTTGATCGACGCACTCTGGCCGGCTTGCACGCTGAAGTTCTGCGAGCTGGTGGCGACGTTCGCCAGACCGCCGCGCACCGTCACGACGCTGGTCTGTCCGTCGGCCGAGACGTCGACGCGGTACTGACCGGGCTGCGACAGCGTCACCACTCCGTTAGGCGTATCGAGCTCGACCACATCGTTGGCGTACAGCTCGCGGATGCGAATCTCGACTTCGCCCTGGTCCAGGCGCGCTTGAAAGTGCGTGTCGTCCAGGTCGGTCCAGCCCAACGCCGTCTGCGGACCGAGCTGAATCGCGGTCGAGCCAACGTGCAACTCGGCGCGCGAGCTCTGATCCGTCCAGATGTTGTCGCCGGACGTCATGGGATAGTTGACGGATGCCTGAACCCAGTCATCCGCGGAAGAGGGGCGGAGCGACACAGAGCCTTCGAGGTAGCTCACACGCGCAACGCGCGCTGGCGGGTCCGCGTGCAACGGGACCGCGGCCGTGAAGGCCAGAGCAAGCGCGCCGAACGTCGACGCAAGGTAACGCATAGGTATCTCCGGTTTCGGATGCTGCATGGCATGAGACCACTGCCACGCATCCCCTCGGGCAACGACCATTCCCGACTGGGGCTCCGTTCCGGGCGGCGCGTGCCAGTGCGCCAACTCGCGTCGAATCAAGCGGTTGGCCGCGCGCACGAACCAGCCGCGCGGCCCTTTGCCTAACGGCCCTTGTCGTTCGGGGGGTACGAACGATGTCCCTTGCGAAGGACGATGGAACTCGCGGCGAACTCAGTGCTTCGCGATGCGAAAGTCGATGAATCCTGGGTCGGGACGCGTTGCGACGAGCTGCGCGCGCACGCGATCGCCGACGTCGATGTTGGGCGGGGGATTCACGACCATGCCTTCCGCCGGCGGATGCACCAGGCGCACGAAGGTTCCCTTGGGATTCGCGCCGGTGACGATCGCATCGAACGTTTCGCCGATGCGGCCTGCGAGCATCACGGCCGCGGCCTGCTTGCGCGCGAGCCGCTCGACTTTGCGCGCGGCATCTTCGCGCTCGGTGCAATGCTCGGCGATGGTGCCGAGCGTCGCATCATCATATGGCGAGGGTGCGCCGGCCACCGCAGCCTTGACCAGGCGCTGCATCACCAGATCCGCGTAGCGCCGGTTCGGCGCCGTGGAATGCGTGTAGTCCGAGACGGCGAGGCCGAAGTGTCCGGCGCCGACGGGACCGCCGTTAGGCGACGTGACGGCGTACGTCCCCGGGCCGAGCAGCTTGACGATGGTGAGCGACAGATCGGGGAAATGATCGGGATCGGCGGCGCGGCGGCGCGCAAGGAACTCGGATAACGCGACACTGTCCGGCATATCCGGCAGCGTGTCGCCCGCGGCACGCGCGACCTGCACGATGCGCGGCCAGCGCTCCGGTGTGCGGACCACGCGCAGCAGCACCGAGCGATGACGCGCTGCGAGGAACCGGCCCATGGCCATGTTCGCGGCAATCATGAAGTCTTCGATCAGCCGGCGTGCCGCGTTGTCGCGCACCAGCGCGAGGTCGGTGACGGTTCCGTTGGACACTACGGGCGTCGCCTCGATTGTCTCGAGCTCGAGCGCGCCGTGTGCCAGGCGTTGCGTGCGCAGGCGCTGCGCGAGCGCGTGCTGTGCCTGCAGCTGGTCGGCGAGCTCGCGGTTTGCGGCAACGCCAGCCGGCGCGGCACCGTGTCCCTCGAGCCAATCGCCGAGGCTCGGATACGCGAGCTGCGCGCGGTTGCGCACGATCGCCGTGTACACGTCGTTGCGCGCGATGGTGCCGTCCGACGCGATGTCGGCCTCGACGACGATCGCGTCCCGATCCGCGTCGGCGCGCAACGACGTGAGGTCGTAGCAGAGCGCTTCCGGGATCATCGTGAACGTGTGCACGCCGAGGTAGACGGATGTCGCGTTCGCCGCCGCGGCGCGGTCGAGCGGCGAGCCGGCGGTGACGCACGCGTCGACATCGGCGATGGCGACGCGCAGCCTCACCGTGTCGCCATCGAGCGCCTCGACGATCTCGAGCTGGTCGAAGTCGCGGGTGTCGTCGTTGTCGATCGACGACCAGAGGAGCGCGCGCAGATCGCGGCGTCCGGCGGTATCGTTAGGCGCGGGGTGCGCGGTGATGCCGGCGAGCTGCTGGGCGGCGTCGGCCGGCAGGTCCGGCGTGAAGCCGTTGTCGTGCATGTCCCGCCGCGCGGCTGCCTGCAGATCGAAGGCCGCGCGGCGCGTCCTCGCTCCGGTCGTCATGCCGCGGATCGCTCCTCGTCGGCTGCCGCCGTATCCGGGCTCGGCTCGCCGACGACGAGCACCGAGCACGGCGCCGCGCGCAACACGCGGTCGGCCACGCTGCCTAACAATGTGCGGCGCAAACCGCCGGCGCGGTGGCGGCCCAGGACGATCAGCTGCGCCGACAACCGCTCGGCGGCGGCGACGATCTCGTGTGCCGGATCGCCGTAGGCGACTTCGCCGCGCGTCCGCGTGCGGTCGAGCCCGTGGGTCACGAGCTCGCTCATCCACACGTTCGCGTCCTCGAGCGCGCCCACGCCTAACGATGGAATTTCCGGCTCCGGGGAGCCGGTGACGATCGCCGCCAGCGACACCAAGCGGCCCAACACTGTTTCGCTCACCACGTGAAACCCCGTCACGGCGGCATCGAATCGTGCCGCCAGGAATGTCGTCCACTGTTGCAATGCGGCCGTCAGGCCTTCTTCATCCATGGCCACGAGCACGGTGGCCGGCTTGGCGGGCAGCGGCTCCCTCGCCAAGAGCACCGGCGCCGGCGCGCCGCGCACCACGCGCTCGGCCGTGCTGCCTAACTGCTTGAGCACGCCGCCGCGCTCGCCGTGCGCGCCGGTGACGACGAGGTCGGCCCGATACTCCGCCGCGACCGCACCGATCACCTCGTCGGCGCGTCCGTCGCGCACCTCGAGCCAGATCCGCTGCACGCCGAGCGATGTGCTCAGCTCGCGCAGCTTGCGATCCGCGCCCTGGTGCGCGGTGCCGGCGAGCGTCTCGCGCGGCGGAAACCGGCCGCGCAGGAAACTCGGCGGCTCGGGCACGTCGACCGCGTGCACGAGCACGAGCTCCGCGTCCCCCGCGAGCTCTCGCGCCGTCCAGCGTACCGCCGCCACCGACGGCTCACTGAAATCCACACCCACCACGACCCGTTGCACACGCATCGCTGCTGCCTCGACTGAGAAACCGTCCTGACGGGCGGCGCGCCGACTGACTTACCGGCGGTGCGCCGCCTGCCCCATCACGCCTCCGGACTCTGCACCTTGTAGACCGCCGCGGCTGCCGCACCGCCGAGGAGTCCACCAACGATGTACAACCACACGTGGGACATCGTGCCGCCGCCGGTCAACATGCTTGCGATGGCCGGGCCCGTGCCCACAGCCGGATTGAATGCGCCGCCGGACACGCCGCCGGCGGCATACGCGCCGACGGTGACCGTGAAGCCGATGGCGAGGCCGTAATACGAATTGCCGGAGGTCTTCGGGTTGGTCGCCGTTTGGAGCACGACGAGACACAGTGCAAACGCGAACAAGAATTCGACGACCAGCACCTGCAGCACGGTCGCGCTGGGTGCCGGCGCAACCACGAGCGACTTGCCCATGATGAGATAGGAAATGAGACCCGCAACGATCCCGCCGACGAGCTGTGCGATCCAATACGGAATGACCTGCGACCCACTGAGTTTCCCGCGCATCCATACCGCGAGCGTGACCGCCGGATTGTAGTGGCCGCCCGAGATATGGCCGCCCATGTACACCATGATCATGAGCGACGCCCCGATCGCGAGCGCCGCGCCCGGCGTGCCGTTCAACACGGTCAGGCAGACGGTGAAGACGAGAAAGAAGGTACCGATGCACTCCGTGAGGTATTCGCGCATGGTGGTGTCTCCTCGGTTGACGGCGACGACTCGAATCGGGCGGGGCCGGCGGCAGCGGGCCCCGGCGACAATTGCAGCGCACCTAACATAGCGCGGGTACAGGGCGGGCGCCGCAGGTCGACACGGGGCAAGTCGGTAACGGTTACGGCTGGGCTCGCTATCGCGCGCTCTGATGACCATTGACGCCCCGGGCGGGCGGCGTCGTTAGGAGCTAACGAACCCGAGTGTCACCGTGATCGAGTGTTGCGAATCGTTCACTTGACACGGCGTCCAGATCGCGCATATCAGCATGCGGCACGCGATCGCGAGCGGATTCTCCGCCGCGCCCGGGCCCCGTCCTCCATCCACCGTCGCGAGGTTCCGTTATGCCAATGGTTCCCCGTCAGTTGCGCCGTTTCGCCGTCCTGATGGCCGCCGCGGGAGCAGCCGCGTGTAGCGAGGGCCCCACGGCGCCTTCGTTCGACTCGCACGTCACGGCCGACCTGACGGCCGGCGCCTCGCGCCGGCACGTGATCGTGATGAAGATCGGAGCCAGCGACATGGCCGACCTGGTCGCGCAAGTGCAGTCGTTAGGCGGACAGCTCGTGCGCACGGAGCCCGACATCAACGTGGTGACGGTGAGCGGTTTGAGCGATGCCGCAGCCGCGTTCATTTCGAATCGCAACGACGTGGATGGGGTGCAGGTCGACACCGCGGTCCAGATGATCCCGCCGAGCGAGCAGATCATGGGAACGCCCGTCCAGGCGCAAAGCGACCAGACGGGCGCGTTCTTCTTCCAGCAGTTCCAATGGAACATGCGGCAGATCAAGGCGGACAAAGCCTATCTCGCATCGAACCAGGGCAGCGGCACACTGGTGTGCGTGTTGGACACCGGGATCGATCCCAATCACATCGACCTGCAGGGGAAGGTGGACCTCGGCATCAGTACATCGTTCGTCGCGGCGGAGCCGGACATCATCGACCACAATCTCCACGGGACGTTCGTATCCGCGCTGATCTCGTCGAATGGGATCGGGATCGCATCCGTCGCGCCCGATGCGAAGTTGTGCATGATCAAAGTGCTCGGTGCCAACGGGAGCGGCACGTTCTCCGATGTCATCTCTGGAATCGTGTACGCGGCCAACCACCATGCGAACGTCATCAACATGAGCCTTGGCGCGTTGGAATCGATCAAGGGACCGGGCGATGTGCATCTGGTCGACGCGCTGAAGCGGGCGATCAACTTCGCGATCCAGCACGGGGTGGTGCCGGTGGCCGCCGCGGGCAATAACGCCGTGAATCTTGCGACCGCGGGGCCGCACGTGATCGAGGTCCCTGGCGAGATCCCGGGCGTCATCTCGGTGGGTGCGACGGGACCGGTCAATCAGCTGAACTTCGACCGGATCGCATCCTACTCGAACGTCGGCTTCCCGGGCGTGGACGTGTTTGCGCCGGGCGGCGATTTTGTGCAGGGTGGTGTCCTGCCTGACCTGATCATCTCGGCCTGCGCGGCGACGGCGGTGCCGCAGTGCGCAGGCGAGGTGAGCTACTTGTTCGCCGATGGGACCAGCTTTGCATCGCCGCATGTCGCGGGCGAGGCTGCGGTGATCGTGTCGGACATCGCGGGCGACAAGAGCGTCGGCCACGTCACGGCGTGCATCAAGACGACGACCGACCACCCGACCGGCAAGGAAGTGGACGCGCTCTATGGCTACGGGCGCATCGATGTGCTCAGCGCCGCGTCGTGCACCAACTGACCCTCGCGCCTAACGGAAGGGGAAAAAAACAACCACGGGACATGGTCTCTCCTCGGCGAGAGGCACATGCCCCGTGGGTCCTACGCACACCCCGCGGCCCCCGCCCGAAGTGGCTGGGGCCGCGGCGGCGGTCCGCTATCCTTTGCTCGTGCTCCAGAACGTCGCGCGCAGCACCGACTGCTCGAGCAGATTCGTTTCCGCATCCAACCGCCCCAGCGCGCGAATCACGGCAAGCGTCGCCCACGCTTCGGCGTCGAGCGCTTCGTCGTTCTCCCACATGAGCTCCCGCGTCACGTAGCCGTGCAAGCGCGCACGGGACGTGGGCTCGAGGTCGCGCTGCACGGCGCGCAACGCGGGCAGGTACACGCGCTCGGCGCCTAACCAGCGCGAGACGGAGCGCCGGCTCTCGCCGGCGGCGCCCGCAACGAGTGCGATGCGTGCACCCGTGAGCATCAGTCGCAGGACGCGCTGTTGCGGCTCGGTCAACTCGCGCAGCTCGACGTCGAATTGCGTGAGCGCCGCGGGTTGCGGCGACGGCGCCGCGGGCCGCCCGGACTCGAGCGTAAGGGCGGGACGCTCCGTGTCGTGATTACGTTCGGGCCACATGGATGTCATAGGGCTCAGGCGTCTGCGTCCCAGATTGGGATTCACCACGTCCGGGTCGCCGGGGTAGGCGCTGAGAATCTGGAATCGGTCTGCGAGGGTGCTCATCGGGTCGTCTCCGTTTCGCCTGCGTCGTCGCGCGTCGCTCTGCGCGCCCACAAGAAGCGATGCTCGCGAGATGCGCGCAAGCTGCCAAATTTCCTAGCGCGACGAACTAGGGAAAACCCTAGTTGCTCCGCTCGCGGTTTGTCGTTAGGAGTTCTCGTGCATTGTTTCATCCCGGCCGAGCGCGCAACGGTGCGTGCATCGGTCTTCCCCTGCAGGAGGAGTTATGGCTCCGCGCAAGCACGACCACGGCATCTCGCTGGATCAGGCGACGCAGCTCGTGAAGAACCATCAGCGCACCGCACCGCCGGGCGGCGAGCGATGCGGCTATTTCGATCGCGGCGCGTTCGATGAGATTTTGGCGCAGCCCGGATGCGCGGGCATTCGCTTCTATCACGGTCGCGACGCGAACGGCACGCCGACGCTGCTGTTCGTCGGCGTGACCGAGCAGAAGGTGGATATGTTGGACGGACCGATCATCGAGAACCATACGCCGTGTCCGCCGAATTGCGGCGGCTCGACGTTAGGCGGCTGAGGCAGCGGGTGATCACGCTCGCGATCATCGCCGAGCTCTTTCCGGTGTTGGCGGCGCTGGCGGTCGGCCGTCGGTTGTCTCGACCGTCGCGTTTGATCGCCGTCCTGTTTCTGCTGTGGTTTGCCGAAGATCTCGCGGGCAAGCTGCTCATCCACCTGCACCACACCAACGACTGGCTGCTGCATCTCACCATGCCGTTCGAGGCTGCGCTCATGCTGTGGGCGTTTTCACTGTGGCAGGACCGCGAAGTGACGCGTCGCGCGATTCTGCTCGCGCTGCCGATCTACGTCGCAGTGTGGCTGGTGCTGCAATTGTTCGTGGAGCGACTCGATCGGGTGAGCCAGTACGCCGGACCGATGAGCAACCTGCTCGTCATCGCGATTGCGGCGTTCACGCTCGTCTCGAAGTCTGCGCACACGTCGGAGCCGGGTTGGCGACAGCCATGGTTCTGGATTTCGGCGGGCATGATCATCGACATGGGGAGTCAGGTCGCGTACAACCCGATCACCAACATTCTGATCGCGACCCACCAGCGAGGAACCGCGATCTTCCAAGCTTTCGCCGCGGTGGGTATTCTCTCTTATTCGCTGACGACGTGGGGAATTCTGTGCGAACGACGTCACCCGAGCTCTGGTGGATCTTCATCGCTGCCGCCCTGGCAGCTGGAATCCTGACCGCGGCGATCGTGGCGTCGATCATCGTGCAGCAACGGCGGTATTTGACGGCGACACGATCCTTCAGCGGCAAGCTGCTCGCGGCACAGGAAGAGGAGCGCGCCCGCATCGCCCGCGAGCTGCACGATGACGTGATCCAGCGGGTCGCGCTCCTCGGGCAGTCGTTGGACGAGCTGGCTGCGTTCTCGCACGACGGCGACCGGCAGTTCGAGCGCCGCGTGCGCGGGCTGCGCGCGGAGCTCGTCGACTTCGCCGACGAGATTCGCTCGTTAGCACACCGCATGCATCCGCCGGTGCTCGAACACCTCGGATTACCCGCCGCGCTGTCCACGTTAGCCGGTGAGATGTGGTCGACGTCGCACCTGCGCGTCGCCCTGGATCTCGAAGGGAGCCCGGTGGACATGCCGCCTGCAGTCGCGGCCGGCCTGTACCGCATCGCGCAGGAGTCGTTGCGCAACGTAGTCAAGCACGCCAGCGCGTCGACGGCCGTGGTACGCTTGGCTGGCGCCGACGGCGGCGTGCAGCTCGTCGTCGAGGACAACGGCAGCGGTTTCGATACCGCGGCGCCGCGCGGCCTGTCCGGCAACGGCGGGTCGGGCATGGGACTCACGAGCATCACCGAGCGCGCGCGCCAATTCGGCGGGCGCGTCGCCGTGCAGTCGCGGCCCGGGGCAGGCACGCGCGTCGTCGCATGGATTCCGTTAGGCAAGGACGCCGTATGACCGCGCGTCCGCGGCTGCTGCTCGCCGACGACCACTCCTTGTTGTGCGAGGGGCTGCGCGGGCTCCTCGAGCCCGACAACGAGGTCGTCGGTGTCGTGCACGATGGCCGGGACGTGGTCGAAACGGTGCAACGTCTCGATCCGGACCTCGTGATGCTGGACATCTCGCTCCCCGGCAAGGACGGCCTAACGCTAGCGCGCGAGCTCCGCGCGGCGCGCCCCGAGCAGCGCGTGATGATCCTCACCATGCACGCCGACCGCCTGTACGCCGACGAAGCCCTGCGCGCCGGCGCCCGCGCGTTCGTGCTCAAGCTGGCGTCTGGCTCCGAGCTGCGGTTCGCGGTGAGCGAGGTCCTCGCCGGGCGAACCTACATCACGCCGCTCCTCGCCACGGCAGCCGGCGCCTCGAGCGCGACCGAGGCTGGCTCGTCGCTGGCCACCGATGGGCCGCCGCTCACGGCGCGTCAGCTCGAGGTGCTGCGTTTGGTCGGACGCGGTCTCACGACGCTCGAGGTCGCGCAGGAGATGGGCGTGAGCGAGAAAGCCGTCGAGTTTCACAAGACACGAATCAAGAAAGCGCTCGGACTGAGCAGCAACGCGGCGCTCATGCGCTACGCCGTGTCGCACAAGATCGTGTAGGGCGCGGCGCGCCCCCTTTCCTTTCGGCCGTCGTTCCCACAGTTTCCGAACGGTTGCGCGGACAGTCCGCGCCCACACCCGATTTCGATCTTTGGAGGCGCCGTGCTCTGGCCCTTGGTGCTCTTTTATGCTGTCGGTGCGTGTGCGATCGTGTTCGCGTTTGCGTTTGCCGTGGGGATGCGCAAGTTCGGGTCGGGCATCGTGCTCTTCATCATCGGCGTGCTGTTCATCGGAGGCGCCGTGGTCAAAGGCCGGAACATCGCCAACTCGCGGCACGGCGTAACGGTGTACGAAGCGCCCGAGCTCGAGCACCCGGCGCGTTAGCACCGACGCGCGAGCGAGACCGCGTCGCTCGGCGCTCCTCTAACCGCGGCGACGTCGTTCGTCGCTCTCCATGCCCGTTCTCGCCGCCGCTCCGTCGCGCGCCGCGTCCTCGTACTGGCGCGCGACCCGCGAATCCCGCTACAGCCTGATCTTCGCGCTCCCGCTGCTCCTTCTCTATGAGGGAATGGCGGCGCTACTGCCGGTGCGCGAAACCCGGGGCGTCCGGAACGGCGCCGACGTCATGCTCAAATCGCTCTTCTCGTTGGTCGCGGGACGACACGGCCCGCTGCTATTCGAGATCGTCCTGATCGGCGTGTGCGTCTGGCTCGTGCGCCGCGATGTCAAAGCGCACGGCGGACTGCACGCGATTCGCGGCAGCGTGTTCCTCGGCATGAGCGTCGAGTCGATCGTGCTGGCGCTCGTGTTCGGCTTCGTGGTGGGCACGATCACGGCGCGACTACTGGGCGTGTTCGGCGCTGCGAGCATGGCACCCATGCAGTCCCTCGATCGCACGACGCGGCTCATGGTGTCGCTCGGCGCCGGACTCTACGAAGAGCTGTTGTTCCGGGTGATTCTCGTGTCGCTACTCGCGGTGCTGGCGCGTCGCCTGTTTCACTGGCGGCCGGCCGCGGCGGGCATCTTCGCGACCATCGTTGGCGCGCTGCTATTCTCCGCCGCGCACTACGTGGGCGCGCTCGGCGATCGGTTCACGCTCGAGTCGTTCGTGTTTCGCGCGATCAGCGGCGTGTTCTTCAGCGCCATCTATCTGTGGCGTGGGTTCGGCATCGACGCCTGGACCCACGCCCTGTACGACGTGTTCATCGTCGTCGCCAGTTAGGCGACGCAGTTCCCCTGTAGAGGGTTCAAAGTCGAGTCTCCTCGACGAAGGGTTCAAAGGATAACAACAAGGATGCAAGCGATAGGGATGATCGCCTGCGTGCACGTCCAACCCTTCTGGTGCACGCACCTGGCTTAGGCCATGCGCTTAGGGCATGCGCGCGAGGAGCGCACGTTCTATCGCGTTGAAACGATCGTCCCCATCCCTTGCATCCTTTTTGTTATCCTTTGAGCCCTTCCTCGAGGAGACTCGACTTTGAACCCTCTACAGAGGAGCTAAGATTCGTCGCCCCCTGAGTCAGAAACGACTTCGTCGGGTGTGCGTGACCAGCATTCGGACGCTCCACGAGACCACTACAGGTCGGTGACCCGGCAGCCGCCGGCCGCGGAGCGGTACGCCGCTTCGAGCACGGCGGCCACGTTGCGGATGTCCTCCAAGTATGGCTCCGCGGACCCGGTGTCCATCGCGTTGGCGAATGC
>DASVAC010000023.1:0-4539 GCA_036376535.1 Gemmatimonadaceae bacterium
ACGACCGTCGTGATGGCGACCGTGATCAGCATGATCCACGCGTCCGAATCCACCGCACCCGCCTGCACCACGCCCGGCACCGGCATCAGCGCCGCGAGACTCGGCGACATCCACCCGATCACGCGCTGCGGAATGCCGAACAGGTACATCGACACGACGAACGAGGCGAGCATCGAGCTGATCTCGGACCACGCATTGATGCGCCACCAGTACCAGCGCAGAATGAGCACGAGGCCGGTGCCGGCGCCTAACGCAAGCAGCAGCCGCCATGCCTGTTCGACAGACGACAACTGCCACGTGACGACGATCGACGCCAGGAAGAGGAAGACCGTCGCCCACCGGGACACCTGCACGTAGTGCCGGTCGTCCGCATCGCGGTTCACGAATCGCTTGTAGAAGTCGTTCACGAGGTACGACGCGCCCCAGTTGAGCTGCGTGCCGATCGTCGACATGTACGCGGCGGCGAAGCCGGCGAGCATGAACCCGCGCCAGCCCGTGGGCAGGAGATCGACGAACGCGTGGACGTAGCCCGATTCCTTGTCCTGCAGCGTCGGATACAGGATGATGGTGGCGAGTCCGGTGATGATCCACGGCCATGGCCGGATGGCGTAGTGCGCGACCTGGAAGAACAGCGTGGCCAATACGCCGTCGCGCTCGGTGCGCGCCGAGAAAATGCGTTGGGCGATGTACCCGCCGCCGCCGGGCTCGGCGCCGGGATACCAGGCCGCCCACCACTGCATGAACAGGAACACGCCTAACGAGAGCAGCGGCATCCACGCGTACGCGGCGATCGAGCCGTGCTGCATCGACACGGGCAGCACCGACAGCGCCGCGGTCTCGCTCCCGAAGTGCGCCGACACGCCGCGCTTGAGCGCGTCCATCCCGCCCACGGCTTTCACCGCGAACACCGCCAGCACGATCACGGCGGTCATCTTGATCACGAACTGGATCAGGTCCGTCCACAACACGGCCCACAGGCCGGCGGCGACGGAGTACAGCATCGTCACGCCGAAGCAGATGGCGACCGCGATGTACGGATTCACGCCTAACGAGATGGTGAGAATCTTGATCATCGCGCGCGTCACCCATCCGAGGATGATCAGGTTCATCGGGATGGCGAGATACAGCGCGCGGAAGCCGCGCAGCACGGCGGCCGGCTTGCCGCTGTAGCGGATCTCGGCGAACTCGACGTCGGTCATCACACGCGCCCGCCGCCACAGCCGCGCGAAGAAGAACACGGTGAGCATGCCGCTCATCAGCATGTTCCACCACAGCCAGTTGCCGGCAACGCCGTTCGCCACCACGAGTCCCGTCACGACGAGCGGTGTGTCGGCGGCGAAGGTCGCGGCTACCATCGACGTGCCGGCCAACCACCACGGGACGTCGCGGCCCGAGAGGAAATACTCGTTCAGGCTCTCGCCGCCCTTCTTCGTGTAGATGAAGCCGATACACGTCGAGATCAGGAAGTACGCGGCGACGAGCGACCAATCGAGCAGGGTGAGCTTCATGGAGAGGCTCCAGTGCCGGCCGACGACGACGCAGGAGGACCATGGGCGTCGACCACCGCCGCGACCGCATCGGCGAGCTGCACGCGCACGGGGCCCAGGCGCGGATTGTCGCGCGTCGGATCGACGCGGTTCGTCAGCAGGATGACGAAGAGGTCGCGGGCCGGGTCGATCCAGATCGACGTGCCGGTGAATCCCGTATGTCCGAAGGCGCGGTGCGACAACCGGTGGCCGGCCGAGTTGGTTCCGTTAGGCACTTCCCAGCCGAGGGCGCGGTTGGAGAGCGCCGAGTCCTGGACGCGGGTGAACGTGTCGATCGCGGCTTGCGTGACGACGCGCGCGCCCTCCAGCTGGCCGCCCTCGAGGTACATTCGCGCGAAGCGCGACAGGTCGGTCGCCGAGCTGAAGAGGCCGGCGTGTCCCGAGACGCCGCCCAGGAAGTACGCGTTCTCGTCGTGCACCTCGCCGTGCACGAGGCGGCCGCGCCACGGGTCGCGCTCGGTGGGCGCGATGCGCGGGAGCAGCCGCTTGGGCGGCTTGAACATCGTGGACGTCATGCCTAACGGAGCGAACACGTGGCGGCGCAGGTACACGTCCAGCGGCTCACCCGACACGCGCTCGACGATCTTGCCCAACAGCATCGCGCCCAGGTCGCTGTACACCATGCGCACGCCGGGGAGCGTGTCCAGCGGCGTGTTGTACAGGAGGCGCAGCGCGTCGGCCGGCGACGTCGCCTCCTTGTACAGCGGACGCCAGCCCGGCAGGCCGGAGCTGTGTGTGAGCAGATGCCGGACGGTCACCAGCTCCTTGTGCGGCCCGACGAACTCGGGCAGGTAGTGCTGTACCGGTGCGTCGAGATCCACCCGGTGTTGCGCCCAGAGCTGCATGAGCGCCGTGGTCGTCCCGATGACCTTCGTGAGCGAGGCCAGGTCCCACATCGTGTACTCGTCGACCTTGGGCGACGGTGCCCAGTCCTGGTGGCCGACCGCGACCGTCGCGAGCACCTGGCGCTTGTCGCCCACCATGGCCACCGCCCCCGGATACGCTTTGTCGGCGAGACCGCGCTCGAGCACCGCGCGCATCGAATCGCGTACCGCCCCGGCGGGTGCGTCGTCCGCAAGATGCGGCGTGAGCGTTTGCGCGTCGGCAGATGGCAGCGCGGCGAGGAGCACGAGCATCGCGAGCGCCCAACTGCGCGTGTGGCGCGGTGTCGTCACGCGCGATGTATCTTCTACCGTCCCAAATGGAGAATGAGCCGAGCCATGCATCGTCGGTTACGCGAAGGATGTGTTGAAGCGGGAGCGATCGTGATGGCGCTCGCGTGTGTGAGCGGTATGGGCGGTCCGCCGCGATACAAACACGTCGTGCCTGGGATCACCGTGCTGCTGCGTGACAGCGCATCGCTGCTCGCGGGGAAACGCATCGGCCTGCTGACCAACCAATCCGGCGTCGACGAACACGGGACGAGCGACATCGATCTCTTGTATCAGGCGTCGAAGGCGGGAACGGAAACGTCGCCCGCCCCGAAGCTCGTCGCCCTCTTGTCGCCCGAGCATGGCATCCGCGGCACCGAGGATCGCACCAATCTGGCGAATGGTCGCGACGCGCGCACGGGGCTGCCGATTTATTCGCTGTACGGCGGCACCGTGCTGGCGCCGCCCGACTCGCTGCTCGACCGTCTCGACGCGCTCGTCATCGACCTCCAGGACCTTGGCGCGCGTGACTGGACGTACGTCGCATCCATGGTCTACGCGATGCGCGCGGCGGCCCGACACCACGTTGCGGTGATCGTACTCGATCGGCCGAACCCGATCACGGGGATGCACGTCGAGGGGCCGGTGCTCGACAGCACGATTGCTTATTCCGGGACCGGAACCCCGTCGCGTCCCGCGCATCCGACCGCGCTCTTTCCGATTCCGATGCGCCATGGTCTCACGATGGGCGAGCTGGCGCGCTTCTACGATGACACCCTCGGACTGCACGCCGATCTGCACGTCATTCCGATGGTCGGTTGGCATCGCGAGGAATGGTTCGACCAAACGGGCCTGCCATGGATCAAGCCCTCGCCCAACATGCCGTCGCTCGCGAGCGCCACGCTGTACCCGGGCATCGTCTGGCTCGAGTCGACGAATCTCTCCGTTGGGCGCGGCACGCCCGATGCCTTTCAAGTGGTGGGCGCGCCATGGCTCAATGCCAAGCGCGTGGTCGACGTGCTCTCCGACCGGAATTTGGGTGGCGTCAAATTCGAGACGGAGCGGTTCACGCCGCACAATCCCACGGATCGGAAGTATGGCGGCAAGACCGTGAATGGCTTCAAGATCATCATCACCGACCGGGATCGCATCCAGACGTCCCGGTTAGGCGCGGCGATCTTTTGGGCGGTCGCGCGCGTGAACGGCGACTCACTGCACATCCGTACGGATTCGTTCGACGAGTTGTTCGGTGTGCCGGCGGCGCGGACCGCGCTCCTCGCCGGCGCGGACCCCGATAGCCTCATCGATGCAGGGTTGCCGGCCACGATCCGGTTCGAGCGCGAAACGAGGAAGTATCAGTTATATCGCTAGTAAGTGCAGTACCCCTGTTTCGACTCTGCGGTGAGGAAACGTCTCGCGGCAGGAAATAGACGCGCGTCTCCGGCCGATCGAAGCCAATGACGTAACCACCGAGGCTCAGTCTGGCCCGGGATTCGGTCCGTCATTCGTTGTTCGTTTCGCGCTTGCCTACCCGTGGTCCGCCTTCGTTGTTCGTCATCCGGCGACGGCCCTGGGGTCGCATCATTTTCGCTTGGATCAGCGCTGATCACGAACAACGCGTGACGGATGACGGGTCGGAAAGCACGAAACCGACAACGAATGACGGACGACGGGGAGTTGCCCGCTTCCCTCGTCTCACCGGGCCTCCATTGTGCATGACGGGTGATGCGCGGTATTCTCCCGGACGTCGCGGCTGCGCGTTGTAGCCGAAGCCCGCGGCGTCATCCGCCCTCGTTTCTACCGAGAGGAGACACGCAATGAAGAGAGCACTCGTGACGCTT
>DASVAC010000024.1:0-4082 GCA_036376535.1 Gemmatimonadaceae bacterium
TGGTTGACGTCGATCGTGTCGATCGTCCTCACGTACGTGGTGTCGTACGAGCTGCTGCCGACGTTAGGCGACGGCACGATGTGGTGGAAGATCTCGACGGTGATGACGTGCGGTACGCTCGCGGGCGCGTTGATCCCCGAGCTGGTGAAAGTGTTCACGTCGGTCGAGTCGATCCATACGCGCGAGATCGTGAGCTCGTCCAAGGAAGGCGGCTCGTCGCTCAACATTCTGTCCGGCTTGGTGGCGGGCAACTTCAGCGCGTACTGGTTGGGCATCGTCATCATGGGCCTCATGGCGATCGGCGCCTGGGTGGCGAGCCTCGGCATGGACGCGCTCATGGTCGCGCCGGCGGTATTCGCGTTTGGCCTCGTCGCGTTCGGCTTCCTCGGCATGGGCCCGGTGACCATCGCGGTCGACTCGTATGGCCCGGTGACGGACAACGCGCAGTCGATCTTCGAGCTCTCGCTCATCGAGCAGGAGCCGAACATCTCGGCCGAATTGCAGAAGGACTTCGGTTTCGCGCCACAGTTCGAGCGGTCCAAGCAGTTCCTCGAGGAGAACGACGGCGCGGGCAACACCTTCAAGGCGACGGCCAAGCCGGTGCTCATCGGCACGGCGGTGGTCGGCGCGACGACCATGATTTTCTCGATCATCGTGGCGCTCACGCATGGCCTAACGGAGAACCTGGACAAGCTGTCGATGCTCCACCCGCCGTTCCTGCTTGGGCTTCTGACGGGCGGCGCGATCATCTACTGGTTCACCGGAGCGTCGACACAGGCGGTGACCACGGGCGCCTACCGCGCGGTAGAGTTCATCAAGGCCAACATCCGGCTGGAAGGCGTGACGAAGGCCTCCGTGACGGACAGCAAGAAAGTGGTGGAGATCTGCACGCTGTACGCCCAACGGGGCATGCTCAACATCTTCCTCACCGTGTTCTTCGCGGCGCTCGCGTTCGCGTTCGTCGAGCCGTACTTCTTCATCGGCTATCTGATCTCGATCGCGTTGTTCGGGTTGTATCAGGCGATCTTCATGGCTAACGCCGGCGGCGCCTGGGACAACGCGAAGAAGATCGTCGAGGTCGAGCTCAAGCAGAAAGGCACGGACCTGCACGCGGCAACGGTGGTTGGTGACACGGTCGGCGATCCGTTCAAGGACACGTCGTCGGTGGCGCTCAACCCGGTGATCAAGTTCACGACGTTGTTCGGCCTGCTCGCGGTGGAGCTCGCGGTTTCATTGCGCGTGAGCCAGGGAGCCGGCTTGGTGCACCTGATCGCGGCCATCTTCTTCCTGATCTCGGTCTACTTTGTGTGGCGGTCGTTCTACGGGATGCGCATTCAGCGTGAGGAGCCCGCGGCCGCCGAGGTAGGCGGAGTGGCGGTGGGCGCGGTCAGCCGCTGAGTACGACGCGCGCGGGCACACCGAGAGGGATGATCTAGTGGCATCGTCCCTCTTCGTGCGGAAGTCCCTCGCCGACTGCGAGGCCGACGCGGAGCGTCGCGGGGGGCTCAAGCGATCGCTCAACAAGTGGCACCTCACTGCGTTAGGCGTGGGGGCCACGATCGGCGCCGGGATTTTCGCCACCACCGGCACGGCGATCGTCGGCGATCCGTCCCGTCCGGGGGCGGGCCCGGCGATCGTCTTTTCGTTTCTGCTCACGGCGGTCGCCTGCGGTTTTGCGGCGCTCTGCTACGCGGAGTTCGCGGCGATGGTGCCGATCTCGGGGTCCGCGTACACGTACGCGTACGCGTCGATCGGCGAGTTCGTGGCCTGGATCATCGGCTGGGACCTCATCATCGAGTACGCCGTCGGCAACATCGGCGTCGCCATCGGGTGGGCGGGCTATTTCCGCGAATTGATCGGCCACTTCGGGCTGAACTTGCCGGCGTGGCTGGCGACGGACTACCGAACGGCGCACGACGCCTTCCGGGCGCTGGCGTCTACGCCTCACGATCCGATGACGCAGTACATGGCGTCGGCGTGGACGAACGCGCCGCATGTCTTCGGCCTGCCGTTCATCATCAACCTGCCGGCGGTCGCGGTCGTCGCGCTGATCACGGTCATTCTCGTGATCGGCATCAAAGAGTCCGCGGATACGAACAACGCGATGGTGCTGCTCAAGATCGGCATCATCCTGTTCTTCATCGCGGTCGGTCTCTTCCTGATCAAGCCGCACAACTGGACCGACGCGTCGAACGGCGGGTTCGCGCCCAACGGGTTCGCCGGCATCAGCGCGGCGGCGGCCATCATCTTCTTCAGTTACATCGGATTCGACGCCGTGTCGACGGCGGCCGAGGAGGCACGCAACCCGGCGAAGGACATGCCCTTCGGCATCGTGATGAGCCTCATTGTCTGCACGGTGCTCTACATCGCGATCTCGATCGTGATGACGGGTGTGGCGCCGTGGAAGACGTTAGGAACGGCGGAGCCGATGATCACCGCGCTGCAGTACGCGTCGGGGCCGCCGGGGCTCCTCAACGCGTCGCGCTTCATTGTCTCGTTGGGCGCGGTGATCGCGATGGGGAGCGTGCTCCTGGTGTTCCAGTTAGGCCAGCCGCGCATCTTTTTCTCGATGGCGCGCGATGGGCTGCTGCCGCCGGTGATGGCGAAAGTCCACCCGAAGTACAAGACGCCGTACGTGGGCACCATTCTCACCGGCGTGTTCGTGGCCGCCTTCTCGGCGTTCGCCAACATCTCCGAGGTGGTGGACCTCACCAACATCGGGACGTTGTTCGCGTTCGTGCTCGTGTCGGCCGGCGTGATCGTGCTGCGGCGCAAGGAACCCGACCGGCCGCGGCCATTCCGCGTTCCGTTCGTCCCCATCACGCCGCTCATCTCGATCGCCGCGTGTGGCTACCTGATGTACCAGCTGCCGGGCATCACGTGGATGCGGTTCGTGGCGTGGCTCATCCTGGGTCTCGTGTTCTACGTCTTCTACGGGTACCGCCACTCCGTCCTCAGACGTCAATCGTTAGGCATGGCGCCCGCGCCGACGGGCGAGACCACCGGCTCGGGCGTGTGACCGCGGTGGGCACGATCTGGCGCCGGCTGCGCCGCGTCACTCTGACGCAATGGATCGTGTTCTCGATGGTCGCGGGGACGCTGATCGGCTGGTTCGCGCCCGGCGTCGCGGTCCACCTCCAAATTCTGTCGACGATTTTCCTGCGGATGATCCGCGCGCTCATTGCGCCGCTGATCTTCGGCATGCTGGTCGTCGGCATCGCGGGACACGGCGACGATCTCAAACGCGTTGGGCGGCTGGCGCTCCGGTCGATCGTGTACTTCGAGGTCGTGACGACGCTGGCGTTGGTGGTCGGACTCGTGGCGGTGAACCTCATCCAGCCCGGTCACGGCGTGCAGATCACATCGGCGTCTTCCGCGCAGGGCACCGCGCTCGCCGCGACGCACCTGAGCGCCGACACGGTGCTCGTGCACGTGGTCCCGCAGAGCATCGCCGAGTCGGCCGCGAACAACGAGGTGCTGCAGATCGTGTTCTTCGCGGTGTTGTTCGGTGTCGGCGTGACGCGCGTGCGTCCGGGGCCCAAGCAGACGATGGTCGCGTTCTGCGAGAGCCTGTCGGAGGTGATGTTCAAGTTCACCGGACTGGTGATGGCGTTCGCGCCGTTCGGCATCGGCGGGGCGATTGCGTACACGGTGGGCAAGAACGGGTTAGGCGTGCTGCGCGGGCTCGGTCTGTTGGTCGGGACGCTCTACGTGGCACTCGTTGTATTTGCGGTGGGCGTCCTGTGGCCGGTGGCTGCGCTGGCCAAGGTGCCGGTGCGGCAGTTCATCCGCGCCGTGAAGGAGCCGTGGCTGATCGCGTTCTCGACGGCGTCGTCGGAGGCCGCGCTTCCGTTAGCCATGGAGGAGATGGAGCGCTTCGGTGTTCCGCGCCAGATCGTCGCATTCGTGATGCCGACGGGCTACTCGTTCAACCTCGACGGCAGCACGCTCTATCTGGCAGTGGCGTCCGTGTTCGTGGCGCAGGCTGCCGGCGTCCCGATGAGTCTGGGGAGCCAGCTGCTCATGATGCTGACGTTGATGTTGACGAGCAAAGGCGTGGCCGGCGTGCCGCGCGCGGGTCT
>DASVAC010000025.1:0-3253 GCA_036376535.1 Gemmatimonadaceae bacterium
GACCCTCGCGGCCCGGCTCATCGGCGAGATGCAGGACGAGGTGATGCTGAGCCGCATGGTGCCGGTGGGGCAGCTCTTCGACCGGTTCCCGAGGCTGGTGCGCGACGCGGCGCACGCTTTGGGCAAGCAGATCGTCTTCACCGTAGAGGGAAACGACATCGAGCTCGATCGCTCGATGCTCGACGAGATCGGCGATCCGGTGCTGCACCTGCTGCGCAACGCGGTCGACCACGGCATCGAGGCGCCCGAGCAGCGGCGCGCGGCCGGCAAGCCGGCGTCGGGGTCGCTCGTGCTCAGTGTGTCGCGCGAGCGGAGTACGGTGTTGGTGCGGGTGGAAGATGACGGCAAGGGGATCGACCGCACGCGCGTGCTCGCGCGGGCGAAGGAGTTGTCGTTAGTCGAAAACGACAAGACGGCGTTGTCCGACGACGAGCTGATGCGGATCATCGCGCGCCCGGGCTTCTCGACAGCCGAGCGGGTGACGGATCTCTCGGGTCGCGGCGTCGGCATCGATGCCGTGATGAACCGCGTGCGCGCGATGGGCGGTGCGGTGGAGATGCGCTCGTCGCCGGGTCGTGGGACGGCCGTCACCGTGCGGCTGCCGCACACGCTGGCGATCGTGCGCGCGCTCCTGGCGCGCGTGCGCGACGAGGTCTACGCCGTGCCGTTGGCGCACGTGAACGAAACGGTGGAGCTGGAAGCCCGTTCCGTTAGGCGGGTGCAGGGGCGCGAGGTGATGCTGCTGCGCGATGACGTGCTGCCGCTCATTCGACTCGACGCCTTGCTGCGCGTCGAAGCGAACGGGGCGGGCGCGCGCCATCAGGTCATCGTGCTCGAGGTGGGCGAGCGGCGCGCGGGCCTGGTGGTGGACGAGCTCACCGGGCAGCAGGACATCGTGGTCAAGCAGTTCGATCCGGCACGTGAGAGTCTGGCGTTGTTCAGTGGCGCGACGATCCTCGGCGATGGTGCGCCGGCGCTGATCGTGGATGTGGGGAGCCTTCTCTGAGGAAACAGGAATGGCCGATCTAACGGCGTTGAAGGAGCGGCAGCTCGACGCGCTGCGTGAGACCGCGAACATCGGCGCGGGCCACGCGGCGACGGCGTTGTCGCAAATGACGAACAGCACGATCATGATCACCGTTCCGACGATCACGATCGCCGCACTCGAGGACGTGCCCTCGCAGATCGAAGATGGCGAGGAGCCGATTGCCGCGGTGCTCATGCACATGATGGGCGACCTGACGGGCCGCACGCTGCTCGTGTTTCCGCGCCCCACCGCGATCAAGCTCGCGCAGCTGATGCTGCGCCGCCCGCTGGATCCCACGGGCGACTTCGGCGAGCTGGAGCAGTCGGCGATCAAGGAGGCCGGCAACATTCTGAGCGGGGCCTACATGAACGCCCTGAGCGAGTTCATGGGTCTGCTCTTGCTGCCGTCGCCGCCGAGTCTGGCGGTGGACATGTCGGCCGCCGTCCTAACGACGGCCTACCTGCAGTTCGGCGCCGAGCGCGACATGGTGTTCGCGATCGAGACGCAGTTCTACTTCCAGGGGCAGAACGACCGGCTGCGCGGGTTCTTCCTGCTGCTGCCGGACGTGGCGTCGCTGCAGACGCTCCTGCGAGCCGTGCGCGTGGCGTGATCGTGACCGCGTCGCTCGCATCCCAACGTGACCGCGACATTCTGCGGTCGTATGCGCGGCGGATCGATCCGTCGGATGCGGGCGCGCACAACAACCTCGGCGTGCTCTATTACAACAAGGGGATGCACGAGGATGCGGTGGCGGCGTTCACGAAGGCGTTGGAGCTGGATCCGAAGATGCAGGTGGCCCAACGCAACCTCGAGGTCGCGTACTTCAACACGGGGTACTACGACCGGCGCGTCACCGAGCTGCGCGAGCGGCTGCGGCAGCGGCCGGACGACCGCGACGCCCGTTGGGAGTTAGGCCGAGCGTATGCGTCGTTAGGCGACTCGCGCGAGGCGGTGGCCGAGTTCACGGCGCTGCTGTCGTACCACGGCCGCGACGTCGGCGCGATGATCCAGTTGGGCCTGGCCGAGAAGGCGAGCGGGGACCTCGAGGCGGCGGAGCGCTGGTTCGCCGCGGCGCTCGAGATCGAGCCCGACAGCCCGCTCTGCAACTTCTACGTGGGCGAGGTGCGGTACAACCGCGGGCTCAACGACGAAGCCCTCGCCGCGCTCACACGCGCCATTGCCTTGAGCCCCGACAACGCCGACGCCCACTACCTCATGGGCTTCGTGTTAGGCGACATGGGGCGCCACGAGGATGCGGCCGCGTCGGCCAAGCGCGCGATCCAGCTCAACCCGTCGCTGTCGCGCGCGCAGGCGAACCTGTCGATCGACCGGTACAACCCGGCGAAGTACGAGGAGCTGCTCCCGCAGCGACAGGAGCGCCGCTCGCAGCAGATGCTCGCCGTGGCCAAGGAAGAGCATCTCGCGCACTACAACCTCGGCTTGGCCTTCCGCCAGAAGGCCTACTATGCCGAGGCGCTGCGCGAGTATCGCCTGGCACTCGACCGCGGCGAAGACCGCAAGCTGGTGCTGCAGGCGATGGCCGAGGTGCACCTGCTCAAGCGCGACGCCGCGGCGGCCGCGGAATTGTACAACCGGTTGATCACCGAGCAAGCCGACAGCCCGAAGCTGTGGTGCGAGCGCGGCGTCGCGCTGCATCAAGCGGGCAAGCTCGGTGAGGCGGCGGCGAGCTACACCAAAGCCATAGAGCTCGATCCGGCGTACGCGATCGCGCACAACAACCTGGGCGTCGCGCACTATCACCGCGGTGATTCGGAGAACGCGATCGATGCGTTCCGCACCGCGCTCTCCAAGCAGCCGGCCTTCGTGAAAGCGTGGCTCAACCTGGCGCTCATCCTGTTCAAGGGAAAGCGTCTGCAGTTGAGTCTCGAGGCGTACCGGCAGGTGTTAGGCGTGTTCCCCGAGCAGGCCGTGGCGTGGAACGGCATCGGGCTCGTGCTCGCCGAGCTCAAGAAATTCGAGGACGCGCGCAACGCGTTCGGGCGCGCGATCCAGGCGCGCCCAGCGGTCGCGGAAGCGCACTACAACCTGGGCTTCACGCTCTCGAACCTGGGCGATTTCGAGGGCGCGCTGCGCGCGACGAAGCGCGGACTCGAGCTCGAGCCATTCTACGTGGCGCAGAAGTTCGAGCTGGCGATCGATCTCGAGTACGAGGATCCAGACCTCTCGATCGCGCCGGATCTCGAGGGGGCGCGGCACGCGGACGGG
>DASVAC010000026.1:0-5822 GCA_036376535.1 Gemmatimonadaceae bacterium
GCACTCTCCGCCGCGGACAACTGATGTCCCTCCTCACCCCAGGCGCGCGTAGCCCGCCGCTTCCCTCTTCCCTCAGCGTTAGCGCTTCCCCCAGCGAGCGCCAGCGAGCGCTTCCCTCTGCATCACATCACTCGCCTTCCATCGCGTGAGCAAACTCCTGCCGTAAGGCCGGATGCGTCCGATACAGATAGACGCCCATGAGCAGCGCCGCCAGCACGTTCCCCGCCGCGATCTGATACCACGCGAGCGCGTGCATGCGCGTCTCCGCCATCGTCGCCGCAATGCCGTAGAAGCCGAGCTCGAAGATGATGAACAGGAGCGTGAACGTGATCAGCACCGACGGCTCTTGCTCGGCGCGGTGCACGACGCGCGATGCGATGAGTCCCGAGAGAATGAACGCACCGTAGTGGAAGACCGTGTACACCGCGACGTGCAGCACCGGACTGTCGCCGGCCGTGTTGCCGAACACGCTGAACAGGGCCGCGCCTAACAATTGAGGCGTGTAGAACACCCCGTGTCCGCTCAACACGTCGACGACGAGAAACCAGACCGCGACGCCCGTCGCGGCGATCACCCCGGCTACCACTCCTTCACGAAACCTGTTGTGCGCTGCTGGCATGCCAAACCTCCGCGCGTTCACGTGACGGACTCAGCTTCGCCAGATCCCCACCCCGGCTCCAATGTGCGACCAGATCCGCGCGCTGCCTAGACCGCCAGCTAACGGACCGTCACGACGGGCTCGACAAACGCACGCATTCGTGCAACTATCAGGCATGACACGACATGCCTCAGTGCCTCGGGCGGTGCTTGTCATGCCGGCTGCCGCCCTTCTCGTCGCTCTTGGCGCCTGCGGAGGCGGCTCGGGCGGTGGAGCACGAGCCTCCGCGAACTGTCCGGCGCTGGACTCGCCCGAGTATACCAGCGCGATCGACCAGTACCTCCACGGCCTCGACCCACAACCGCTCCGGTTTCTCTACTACGCCACGGGCGACTCCGCCCTTCCCGACGCAGCCCAGAGCGCGCTCCAAGCGAAAGGCCCCACGTACCTGTATCCTACCGATGCCGCCAATCAGAAAAAGCAGCTCGACAACTTGAAGAGCAAAGGAGACGCCGTCACGCTGCTCTTGCTGTACACCGGGATCGATACGACCAACGCCGGCAATACCATTGGATTCGCCGGGCGCTACCTCGATAAAGACGACAGCGGCAAGGTGTCGCCCACGAAGAGCATCCTGTTCCGGTGCCGCGATCACCAGTGGCAGGCCGCGCCTGAGACAGCCGCGCCACCGGCCAAGAGCGCGTGACCGCAACCCTGCCCGGTGAAACTGTCGCGCCTGCGATCGCGGCGGCCGATGGGTCCGCGACCGGCGCCCAACCGACTCGAGAACGGCTCGTCTCGCTCGACGTGTTTCGCGGGCTCACGATCGCGGGCATGCTGCTCGTCAACAACCCGGGAACGTGGAGCGCGATTTATCCGCCACTCGAGCACGCGGAGTGGAACGGGTGGACGCCCACCGATCTGATCTTCCCGTTCTTCTTATTTATCGTCGGCATCACGACGCACTTATCGCTCACGGGCCGCCGGCGCCGCGGTGCGACCGACCGGCAGATCATCACGCAGATCGTCAAACGCGGCGCGATGATCGTGCTCGTCGGGTTGCTCCTAACGGGACTTCCGTATCACGAATTCGTGGTGCATCTCCCGTTCGGCGCGCAGTTCGATTCTGTGACGCCGCACCTGGGACTCGGGCATTGGCGCTTCACCGGTGTGTTACAGCGAATCGGCGTCGCCTACCTCTGGGGCGCGCTGCTCACCCTGCGGACGTCCGTCAAGCAGCAAGTGATGATCGTGGCCGCCCTCTTGTTAGGCTACTGGGCCGCCCAAACGCTCATCCCCGTGCCCGGCCAAGGTGAGATCGGCGCGCTGCTCCTCAACACCAAGGACGCGACCCTCTCCGCGTGGCTCGATCGCACGGTGTTCGGGGTCAACCACCTTTGGGTGGGCTCGCATACGTGGGACCCCGAAGGAATTCTCTCGACCATCCCGGCGATCGGCACGTGCGTCCTTGGTGTGATCGCGGGACGATGGATCGCGAGCGACCGGCCGCTCGTCGAGCGGATCGTCGCGCTGTTCGGCGTCGGCGCGATGCTCATGGTGGCCGGTCTCATGTGGAACTGGGTCTTTCCGATCAACAAGAATCTCTGGACGAGCTCCTTCGTCCTCTTCACCGCCGGCATGGGTGCGGTCACACTCGCTACCTGCATGTGGTTGATCGACGTCGAGCGCGTCCGCTGGTGGACGTGGCCGTTCGTCATCTTCGGGCTCAATCCCCTCGCTGCGTACGTTGCCGAAGGGTTCTTCTCTCGGCTCATCTACACGCTCATCCGGGTACCATCCGGTGGGACGATGATCCCGCTCGAGACAGCGATGTACGAGCACTGGTTCGGGTCGTGGTTGCCGCCGCGCAATGCGTCGTTGCTCTTCGCCATCTGTTACGTCTTGCTGTTCTTGGGTCTCATGTGGGAGTTGTACAGACGGCGCATCGTGATCAAGTTGTAGCGGTCGGATCGTTGGGCACGTGACGAAGGTTCAGACTGCTCGTGAAGGAGTAGGTCCAACCGGCAGGCCACCTGCCTCGTTCGTTCCGTAGAAATACCGAAATCACCATCGAGTTGCCGTCGCCGCGTCAGGCAGCAATGACGCGACGTCATCTTTGTCTTCGTCTTCTGCCCAACGCGTTTTCGTCGATGCCCCTGCCCCGAGTCGCCCGCCACCCGTTAATGTTCGCCGCCGCCGTCGCCTCGCTCACGATCGGCGTCCGCGCGCGCGCGCAGAGTGGTGCGAGTCCGGTGCTCGCGTCGACGTCGGTTGCGGGAGCAGAAGCCGCGGCTGCGGCGGGTCACCGCGTGCGGCACCATCGCGCGCGCACCACGCGCACGGCGGCGCTCCACTACGAGACGCCCGTCGGGACGCCTGCGTTAGGCTTGGATCTGAGCGCCATGCTCAACGCGCGCGTGCGCAGCGGGCAGTGGGGAGCGCTCGTCATGTCGCTCACGCGCGGCGACACGCTCTACTCGTATCAGCCCGACGTCGAGCTCCAGCCTGCATCCAACCTCAAGCTCTTCACCACCGCGCTCGCCCTGCAGACGTACGGCGCCGACCACGAGTTCAGCACCGATGTGTTGCGCGCCGGGGCCATCACGCCGGACGGCACGCTCCAGGGCGACCTCGTGCTGCGCGGCGATGGCGACCCTGGCATCTCGAAGCGCTACATCCAGGGCGGCGCCGCCGCTGGGATGGACGATCTCGCGAAGGCCGTTATCGCAGCCGGCATCAAGCGCGTGTCGGGCACGCTCATCGCCGATGCCAGCGCGTTCGATCCGCAGCGCATTCCCGAGGGATGGAAAACGCGATATCTGCAGTCCGGCTATGCGGCGCGCGTGTCGGCGCTCTCGTGCAACGAGAACCTCGCCACCGTGATCGTCACGCCCGGCACGGGCAAGCAGGCCGCGCACGTCTCGATCGATCCCGCGACCGACCTGCCATTGTCGGCGCAGGTGCGCACGGTCGCGGGCCGCGGCGCGCGCATCATCGCGCGTTCGCTCCCCGACGGCGGTATGGAAGTGCGCGGGTGGATCGGCGCGCGCGCCGGCGTGCGCAGCTACCAGGTGGTAGTCGAAGATCCCACGGCGTTCACGGCTGGCGCCTTCCGCCGCGCGCTCGAGAATCGCGGGGTGCGCGTCCTGGGCGCCACGCGGTTCGCCACGACGCCTAACGACGCGATCAAGATCGGCGGCCTCGCGTCGCCGCCGCTCTCGCACCTCATCTCGGCCATGAATCGGGAGAGCATCAACCACTTCGCCGAGCTCCTGTTCCGCGACGCGGGCCGCAAGGCGGCGACCGACGGCGTCGGCTCGGTCGAGACGGCGAACGCGCTCCTGCAGAGCTTCCTGACGAGCAAGGTCGGCGTCGCGCAGGGCGCCGTGGTAGTGGCCGACGGCAGCGGACTCTCGGTGTTGGACCGCGTGACGCCGCGCGCGCTCGTCGATCTGCTCGCCTATGCGAACACCGCGTCGTGGAGCGACGCATTCCACGCGTCGCTACCGGTGGCCGGCGAATCCGAGCTGCTCAAGCGCCGCATGAAGTACACGCCCGCGCAGGGCAACCTGCACGCCAAGACGGGCACCACGAACAACGTGATCTCGCTCGGCGGCTACGTCACCGCGCGCGACGGCGAGCTGTTGGCGTTCGCGTTCATCTACAACGGCACCGACCGCTGGAACGCCAAGACCACGATCGACGCGATGGGCGGCACGCTCGCGGCGTTCTCGCGTTAGGCCCGGAGACGAGGGAAGCTACACCTCCCGGATCTTCACTCCGCGCTTCGCCAACTCGGCCACGTATGTGGCGGCCTTCACGCACTCGTCCGGCGTGTGCACACCCGCCGGCGTGATGTCGCCCTTCGCCTGCATCTGCCCGGTGATCGAGAGCGAATAGCCGGTCGTCCGCATCATCGCGCTGATGCCGTGCGTCTCGTCGTAGTAGTCGAGCAGCTCCCATCCCACGTGCTTGTCTTTGCCGTCCGTGATGCCTTCGACGGTCACGCGCAACGCCACGAGGTCGTGGCCCTTGGGCTTCGTTAGGCGAGGGCCGACGGCCGACACGAACAGGTCGCGCGGAATCACCTTGAGTCCCTTCACATCGACGGGCGTCAGGTCGAGCAGGCCAAGCTCGCGAATCGCTTCCATGATGTGCGCATGCCCCGGGTACCGGAGCGTCTTGTACTCCATGGTCGGGATGCGTCCCTCGTAGCGGAACGCCATGGTCGACAGACCGCCCGCCGTGTGGAACGCCTCGAGCTTGCCCACGGGCGCGGCGAACGACACGTCCTCGATCTCCGACAGCGCTTTGACGCGCGTCCGCTTCCCATCGCGCAGCACCCACGAGAGCGTCGTGTAGTAGTCGAGCACACCCTCGAGCGAATACACGATCTGATAGTTGAGCGGCGGCTCGGGATGCTGCGGCAGACCGCCCACGAAAATCTTGACCGAGCGCACCTTGTCCATCTGCTCGATCCCGTGCTGCGCGAGAATGTTCACCATGCCTGGCGCGAGCCCGCAGTCCGGGATGACCGTGATGCCCTTGGCCTTCGCGGCCGCGTCCAGCTCCTTTTGCTGGAATACGATCTCGGTGTTGCCCCCGAGATCGCAGAAGTGCGCGCCGGCTTCGACCGCCAGCCGCGCGAGATCCAGGTTGAAGTAGTACGGGATCGCGCTCATCACGGCGTCGCTCTCGCGCATCACCGCGAGGACCGCTGCCTTGTCGCGCACGTCGATGTGGGTCGGGACCAGCCGCTTCCCCGAATACGGCGCGAGGAAGTCGGGGATGTGTGAAATGTTCAGGTCCGCGAGACGAACCTCTTTGACGTCCGGGTTCTGGAGCAGGTCATAAGCGCACGCCGAGCCTTGAAGGCCGGCTCCGAGCACGAGCATCCGCATGGGCCGTGGGTCTCCTGGTCGATCGAAACGAGTTTTTGGTAAGCCGTGAAAAATAATTCATTGCCGTGCCTAGCCCAACTCGCCCCCACTTCGCCGAGAGGTCAGCAGGGTCTCGCGTGTCCGCCTCCGCTGCCTGACAGGCATCTACGAGTTTGAAGCGGACACACCCAGACACAGCCGGACAAGGCGGACTCATTTGTCATTGCTCGCGATGTCCGCTTCCGACGCAACAACGACGTTCCTGTTTTGTCCGTCCGTGTCCGGCCTCGTCCGCGTTCACAGTCGTGAGGCTTTCAACATCGTCGGAGGCGGATTCGGGAGAC
>DASVAC010000027.1:0-32309 GCA_036376535.1 Gemmatimonadaceae bacterium
ACGAGCCGGTCTTCGGTGAGCTTGCGGCGATGTCGCGCGGCCTTCGCGCGATTGCCGCACGATGCCATGTCGCACCAGCGGCGTCGCCCGTTTTTCGTTCCGTCGAAAAACACACGGGGACAGCGCTGATCGGCGCAGCGGCGCACACGCACGAGCTCGCCCAACACGAGCGCATCCGCAGCCGACTCGACAACGGGAATCATCAAGCCCGCGAACGCGTCGCCTACCGGAACGAAGCTGCGCACGAAGTCTCCGTCCGGCCGGCTCTCGAGACGGCGAACGCCTGCGCTCCGGCCCAACACACGATTGATCTCGCGTACGGCGTTCTGGCGGACGTCGTTCGCCGTGATGCCACGCTCGGCCAACGCGCGCAACACCGCGCGAACGCGCCGCGCATCCGCGAGCGCCGCCGTTGCGCCCGCGGGCTGTTGTTGAGCGCGCCGCCGAATGCCGGACGCTCGTTCGGCATCGAGCACCGACGCAGCCTCGAGCCAGCCGAGGAGCGCGTCGAAATCACGCAGGGCATCCGTGCGGATGCCGCGGTGCAGATCATCTGTGTTGACGAAGTCCAGCCACAGCCGCTCACCGAGGAAAACGAATTGGCGAGTTGTCTGTGTGACGAGTCTGGGCATGGCGGGAAATGGCGAGCGGGGACTCTAGTCTATCCGCGCCGCTGGCGCGTTGCAAGACGCGCCGTTTTCCACATGCGCAACCCGTGAAATACGCTACGCAAGCACCGCGTCGGAGGATGCGAGCAGCGCCGGCAGCGACCCTGATGGCGTTTTCGCGCACAGCGGTTTCACAATCACGATGCTGAACGTCGAGCCTGCGCCGGGTTCGCTGCGCAGATCGAGCGAATATCCCATCAGTTGACACAGCGCGCGCGAGATGGCGAGTCCGAGTCCCGTTCCGCCGTATCGACGCGCGGTGCCGACGTCGGCCTGCTCGAACGCCTCGAAAATTTTCTCCTGGCGGTCGGCGGGAATGCCGATGCCCGTGTCGATCACGTCGATGCGCGTTGCGCGCGACGTCGCAGAATCGGCGCGCACGTGGATGCTCACGCTGCCCTGCGCGGTGAATTTGAGCGCGTTGCCGACGAGGTTGATGAGCACTTGGCGCAGCCGTTGGGCATCGGCATCGAGCGGCAACAGTCCGGACGGCACGTGCGCAATGAGCTCGACGTCGCGGCCGTGCGTCTGGTTGTCGAATTGCGCCAGCGTGTTCGCCACGAGCTCGCCCAGGTCGATGGACGAGAGCGAGAGCGTGCCCCGGCCCGCCTCGATCTTCGAGAGATCGAGCAGGTCGTTGATCAGGCCCAGCAGGTGCGTTCCGTTAGACGCGATGCGTCCGACGTACTCGCGGTCCTGCGTGTTGAGCGCGGACCGTTTGGACTTGAGCAGCACGTTCGAGAAGCCGATCACCGAGTTGAGCGGCGTGCGCAGCTCGTGGCTCATGCGCGCGAGGAAGTCGCTTTTGGCGCGGTTCGCTGCTTCGGCGGAATCCTTGGCGACGCGCAACGCATCCTCGATGCGGGAGCGCTCCGCGATTTCGGACTGCAGGTCCGTGACCGCACGCGACAGCTCGTTCGTGCGCACGGAGACCAGCACCTCGAGCTGCTCGCGCACCTGGCGCAGCGCGTTCTCGGCGCGCTTGCGGTCGTCGATATCGGTGCACGTGCCGATCCACTTCGCGATGCGTCCGTCGTCGTCGCGCACGGCAACGGCGCGACCCAGGTGCCAGCGGTACACGTCGTCGCTCGCGCGGCGGAAGCGGTATTCCACCTCGTAGTCGACGCCGTCGTTGCAGCTCCTGGTCCAGCGTTCGGTTACGCGGTCGACGTCATCGGGATGGACCGCGGCGTGCCATGCCCACCCGAGACTCTGCTGCTGCGTTAGGCCCGTGTAGGCGTACCAGTTCTGATTGAAGTAGTCGGTGCAGCCGTCCGGGCGCGCGGTGAACACGATCTGCGGCAGCGCCTCGGCGACCGTGCGATAGCGCTGCTCGTTCGCCTCGAGCAGTGCGCGCGTCGACTGTTGCTCGAGGTGCGCCATGCGCTCCTGTTCGGCGCGCTTGCGCTCCGTGATACGCTCGGTGGTAACGATGATGCCGCCGACGGCGCCGTCCTGCTCGCGCCACGGGCGCACCTCCCAGCGGAACCAGTCCTCTGTGCCGTCGGGGCGGATGACGCGTTCTTCTTCGCGTCGCACGATCGTGCCCGCGAGCGCGCGGCGATGCACGGCCTTGGCGTCGGCACCGACATCCGACACGAGGTCGTAATGACAACGGCCTTCGATTTCCGTTTTCTGCAGCCCGTACTTGACGCGCCATTGCCGGCTCGCGAACAGGTAGCGCATGTCGCGGTCGAACATCGCGACGGCTATCGGGATGTCCTCGATCACCTGGCGCATGCGTTCGTCGTCGCGGCGCTGGCGCTCCTCGACCTGCATGCGCGCCGTGATGTCGCTGAGCGTGCCGCCCATGTTGAGCAGGCGGCCGTTCGCGTCGTTGTGCGCGCGGGCGTGCATCTGCACCCAGCGTACGCTGCCGTCGCGAGCGAGCAGCCTGAATGGAAGGGCGATGCTTTGCTCGGCGCGGCTGAACAGATCGCCCAAGCTGCGGAGCAGTTTCTCGGCGTCGGCCGGGTGCACGTACTCGATGGCCGGGCGCCCCAGGCACTCGGCTACCGTTAGGCCGGTGATGCGCGTCCACGACGGGTTGAGCACCACCCAGCGTCCGTCGGCGTCGGTTTGGAAGATCACGTCCTGCACGTCGGCCACGAGCTGTTTGTATCGGTCGTCGCTCTCGGCGAGCGCGGCGAGCGCGGCGCGGTGCCGGCGATTTTCGCGCAGCAGGCTGGTGGCCGCGGTGCCGACCGCGACGCACCCCATGAGCGTGAGCGCGACGAGCACGAGCAGCGCGATGTTCACGGAGCGGCGGCTGCTCTCGACGCGCACGACGAGGAGCGAATCCTCTTCGGCGCGCATCGCCGTCGTGAGCGCGTTGATCGAGTCGAGCAGCGTCGTATCGCCGGCGGCGACCGTGGTCGGCGAGCGTCCGTTCATCAGCGCGATGCGGACCACCGTGTCCAGCTGGGCGTGACGCGCGCGGATCAACCGGCCCAGGCGGATGATGCGCACCTGTTGGGCGGGATTGTCGGCGGTCACTTCGCGCAGATGGCGCAGCAGCGTGCCGATCTTGACCACCGCGGGGGCGCGGTGCTCGGGCATGGTGTCGCGCGCGGAGAACGCGCGCCGGGCGTGATCCATTTCCAGCACGCCGAGCTGCACGCTCAGCGCGTTGACCATCGATTTCACCTGGTACGAGTGCGCGATCCAGCGTTCCTGGGTCGCGAGCTCGCGGGTGTGGCGAACGGCGATCGCGCCCGCGACGCCGAGGAGGACGACGCAGGCAGCGAGCGTACCGACGAGCCTGGCGCGCGGACGGCTCACGCGGCGCTCTTGCCTAACTGGCGATCGATCGCGTCGAACAGCACGGTCTCGTCGACGATCGGTTTGGTGACGTAGTCGTCGAACCCGGCGCGGAGGTACGTCTCCCGGTCGCCGGCCATCGCGTGCGCGGTGAGCGCCACGATCGGGAGCGGGAACGTGCGCGCGTCCTCGCGCAGGCGTGTGAGCACCTCGAGGCCATCCATTCCGGGCAGCGAGATGTCCAGCAGCACGAGCTCGGCGCCGGCGTGGGCGAGGCCCGCGATGGCGTCGGCGCCCGTCTCGAACTCGACGATGCGGAACCGCTCGTCGAGCAGCGCGCGCAACAACAGCCGGTTGTCGGCGTTGTCTTCGACGACGGCAATGGTCTTCATGACGCGTCCTGATCCGTTGGGCGCGCCGCCGCGAGCAACGGCCGCACGACGACAAACTCGCGCTCGAGTGCCTCGAGCAGACCGGCGAGCGCGCCGGGATTGCTCGACACGGCCTGCTCGGCTTCGGCGCTCAGACGGCGCATCTGCTCCGCGCCTAACTGGGCACAGCTCGACACGAGCGAGTGCACAGAGAGGCGGACGGGCGCGAGGTCGTTGGACGCCAGGGCCTGCCGCGACGCGGCGATGCGCTTGGGCGCGTGCTCGAGAAACAGGTCGATCATGTCGCGCAGCAGCGCGTCGCCGCCGAAGCGGCGCAGGCGCTCGAGCGCGCGGTCGAGCGCGACCGCCGACGCATCGGCGGAGGGGCTGGTCGGCATGGTTGTGCTCACGCGGCCGCGCGGCGCAGTACCGCACGGACGCGGGCCAGAAAGCGGGGTGGGTCGGCCGGCTTCGAGAGATAGTCGTCGGCGCCGGCGTCGATCACTTCGACTTCGGTGTTCGAGTCGCCCGAACTTGTGAGCACGACCACCGGGAGCGCGGCGAGGTTCGGCGTGCGGCGTATGTGACCCAGCACCGACCGGCCGTCGACGCGCGGCATGTTGAGGTCGAGCACGACCGCGGCGAAGCGGCGGTCGGATGACAGCAGCTCGATGGCCACGGCGCCGTCGCTCGCCTCGTGCGGCTCGAATCCTTGTTGGGCGAGCAGCGTGCACGCGAGGTGACGCGCGATCTCATCGTCGTCGGCCACGAGGATGCGGCGTGGCTCGGCCGATCTCGTGGCGCCGGCCGACTGCGGCGCGGCGCCGAGGACGCGCTCCGCTTCGGCGCGCGTGCTGTGGCCGGCGGCGATGCGCGCGGCGGCGCCGTCGTGCATGGAGCGCGATCCGACGCCCGCCATATTGCGCTGCAGCGCCGAGGGCGGTGCACCGTCGGCGATCAGCTCGCGGAGCGCCGGCGTCGCCGCCACGATTTCGAACACCGGCACGCGGCCGCGCAACCCGTTGCCGCCGCATCGGGCGCACGCCGGCGCGCCGCTCTTGCCGCCGCACGCAGCACACACGCGGCGCAGCAGCTGCTGCGCGACGACACCGTGCAACGCGGCCGCGATGCGCGTGCGGCCCAGACCGAGCTCGCCTAACCGATCGATCGCGCCGAGTGCGCTCGATGCCTGGAGCACGGCCACGACCAGGTGGCCCGTCGTCGCCGCCTGCACGGCGAGGTCCGCCGTTTCGCGGTCGCGGAGCTCGCCGACGAGGATCGCGGCGCCGTCGGCGGCCATCGCCTCGCGCGTGAGCGCGGCGACCGTTAGGCCGGTGCGCATGTCGACCTGCATCTGCGACACGCCCGGGACGCAGGTCTCGATCGGATCTTCGATGCTCGTGACGGGTGTACCGCCCGCGACGATCTCGCGTGCCAGTGCATACGCGGTGGTGGTGCGGCCCGAGCTCTGCGCGCCGCACACCAGCACGAGGCCGGAGCGCGCGGTGACGAGCTCGCGCAGACGCGACAGATCGTCGGGCATCGCTTCCAGGTCGGCGAGTGAGCGGGCATTGCCGGGCGTCGGGATGCGGACGGTGGCGCGCTCGCCCTCGCGCGTCGGGATCGTCGCGACACGCAGCTCGAGGCCCGCTCCGGGACCGGCGGACAACTTGATCTTGCCGTCTTGCGGACGCGTGCGCACCGCGGTCGCCAGTCGCGCCATGGCTTTCACCCGCGCGACGACGCGCTCGAAGTCCGACGCTTCGAACTCGGCGTACGGCCTGACGACGCCATCGATGCGGAACCGCGCGATCCCGCCGGACTTGGACGGCTCGAGCTGCACGTCGCTGGCGCCCGCGGCGATGGCGTCGGCGATCAACGTGTCGGCGAGCTGCGCGATGCCGGCAGCGTCGAGCGGCAGACCCCCGGGCGCGACCGGACACGTGCCGTTCACCGGTGTGATCGACGCGGGCGCGGTCGGTTGGCCGGGTACGGCCAGCGCCGCGTGCAGCATCGCCGGGCTCGCGATCTCGAACATCACGCGACGGCCGGATGCGAACGCGATGGCCTGCTCGGCTTCGACGTTCGACGGGTCGCTCGTCGCGACGACGATGTGTTTGTCGGTCTCGCGCAGTGGGATCACATCCCAACGGCGCGCGATGCGATCGGGCACGAGCCGGCGCGCGGGAGGATGCGCGTCGGCGAGATTCGCGACCTCGAGGCCGGTTGCCGCCGCGACGGCACGCACGAGCTCATCTTCACCCAACCCGCAATGCTGCTCGACGCCGGCCCACGCCATCGGCGTCGACATGTCGGCGGCAATATCGAGGCTCTCGGCGCGCGGCAGACGCGCACGTTGGGCAATCTGTGCTAACCAATGCATGCGGTGGAGTATCGGTCGGGTCCCGCCGCCCTTGAGCGCTAAGCGCCGACCCGGCAACGCCCTCCGAGCGTCGCGCTAGCGGGCCTGTCGAGCGGCGTTTGGGCCTAGCGTGGGCAGGCGGCCAGCTGGCCGGCTTCGGCGGCGAGCGCTTGTTTCGAGGGTGGAGACCCGAGTAGCGCCTGCTCCATCTCGCTGTACACGCGCACGGCGTTGCGCCGGAGGCGCGAATGCAGCGAAACGGGACGGTCGCGGTCGGCCGGAGGCAACCGATCGAGCGCCTGTCCCATGCGCACGCCGTCGGCCACGGCCCGGCGCATCGTGTCGCGGAGCGCGAGCACGTAGCATCTCGTGGTGCTCACGAGATTCGCGGGTTGCGGTGCGAGCCGGCCGTGTCCCGGTACGGCGACCCGCGGGTCGAGCGAATCGATGCGCCCGAGGGCGCCGAGCATCGCCGTCGAGCTGCCGTCGACCATCATTGAGACGCCGTCTTCGACGAGGACGTCGCCCGCGAACAGCACGCGGTCGGCCGGCAGCCAGACCATGAGGTCGCCCGCGGTATGCGCGGGTCCGGGGCGGACGATCTGGATTCGTGCGCCGCCGACATCGAGCAGCGTGTCGTGCCGCACCGCCAAGTCCGGCGTGTCGGCGTAGGCGAAGCCGCGCATCTGCTCGAGGCCCATCACGCCGGTCCAGTCGCTGGCGAGACGGTCATCACCATCAAGGTTGGCGAGCGTGCGGCGGTCGGGATGCGCGATGATCCGTGCGCCGGCGCGCTTGAAGACGATGGCGCCGAACGTGTGGTCTGGATGATGGTGGGTGAGGATCAGGTAGCGCACCGGCGCCTGGGTGACCATGCGGATCGTGCGCATCAGCACGCGCCCTTCGCCGGGGCTCGCGAGCGCATCGATCACGACGACGCCGGCGGGCGTGACCACGAAGCCTGCGTTAGGCCTTCCCTCGACGCCGCGGCCGGTGTCGCCTAACACGGCGTAGACGCCCGGCGCCAGCTCGCGCAGCGGGAAGGCCGCCAGCGTGTCGGAGCGGTCGCGCGGATACCGGCTGGCGATCGCCGCGCGCGTGGCCGAGTCGGCGGAGAGCGACTGGGGAATGACGGTCCGTTGGGCGGGCGCGGCGTGGGCCGCGAGCACGGCGATCGCCGCGGCCGTCGTCGCGGCGCGGCACATCAGCCGGCGAACACGATGGCGGCAGTCTGCGTGTAAACCCGTCCCTTCGTGTCCGTCCACGTGATGTGCAGCGGCCCTTGGTGTGTCGCGCGCAGCGGGAACGCAACGTACGGATCGCGGCTTAAGCCCGATGTCCACTCGAAGCGCGCGACGCGGTGGCCGCCGTACGTGACGGCGACGGTCCTGATGTAGTACTCCGGGATGAGCGCGCCGTTCTCGTCGCGCGACATGCCCGTGTACATCGGGTGCGCCACGAGCGCGCGCACGTAGATCACGGCGTCTTTCTGGATTCCCGGCGGGAGGAGGATCCGGGCGTCGCCCGTGAGCGGAGTCGCGGCGGGCGTCATGTCACACGCATCCGTTGAGCGTGGTGTACACGAGCTTGTGCGCCCACCACAACTCGCCCGTGTTGGTCTCGACGATCGCGCGCACCTGCGAGCTGCGGCGCATCTTGATGCGCGTGTCGATCGACGCCTTGCCTAACGCAGGCGTGAGCTCGAAGCCGGCGACGTAGATGTCGGGATTGTGGTCGACGATGAGATGGATGGCCTTCACGTAGTGCTCGGCGTCCATCGGCAGATCGGTCTCGATGAAGATCGGGACCTCCCGGCTATCGGGCGCGACCTCGGGGAGGTCGAGGCTGACGTGCCCATCGTTGATGGTGCGCGCGCCGAAGTGCTCGCGCAGCACTTTCTTGGCGGCGTCGGGCATGTCATCGCCCGGCCCGTGCGCGGCTCCGAACAGCTCGCGTGCGCTCAGCGACAGTGCGGCGACGCTCAGGAACGCGGCCCGCAGGAACGAGCGTCTGTCCGTGGATTTCCGATCATCCATCGTTCGTTGCCTCCGCGCGAGCGCACGCCGGTATCACACGCGGCCCACATCGGAATAACTAACGTACGCGGCACGCACAGGCCAGGCAGTGGGTCACTTTGGCTTCCGCTGCCTGTGCGACCAGGGCAGGCATCTATGCTCATGAGGAAACGGACAAAGCACTGACACAACGGACAAAGCACGGTCAAAAAAAAAGGGTCTTCGGGGAATGTCGTGATAATGAGGCGACAGGTCGGTACACCCCGGCGCGCTATGTCCGGTGGGAGTGCGACGTGAGGGCTAACTGGGAGGCGCGCATGGAGGGCTTCCTCGCTCTGTTGTGAAGGATAACGACAAGGAAACTGCAGGGATAACGACAGGCATTGCTCGGCTGCGCGAGGGAAGAACGATCACACTGGCCAGAGCAGTTTTTTGTTTTGAAAAACAAAACAACGCATCTATCCAGTAGCAGCCGTGCCGCCCCGCAGAGCGGAGCAATGCCTGTCGTTATCCCTGCAGTTTCCTTGTCGTTATCCTTCACAACAGAGCGAGGAAGCCCTCCACGCGCACCAGCGGTCAGCCACCGCCGCGAACTCGAGAGGAGCCAGAGCCGTCACTCCATCTCACGAAATTCCCGGAAGACCCAAAAAAAAGAGAAACGGTGTCCGTTAGACATCAAACTCTCAGCGCGCGGCGGGAGTTGCGTACCAACTCTCATTGCTTTTGTCCGTTCTTGTCCGTTGTGTCAGTTCTTTGTCCGTTTCCTCATGCGCGGAGGTGCCAGTGACACGACCTCGGGTGCGCTCTACATTCAGGGCATGTCCAAGACGCCGTTCGTGGTAGCCGAGTATGTCCGGTGGGGCGACATCGACCTCGCGGGCATCATCTGCTACGGTGCGTACATCCGATTTTACGAGCTCGCGGAGACAGAAATCTTCCGCGCGTGCGGTCTGCCGTTCCGCGAGATGTTCGAGCGCTACGACATCTGGCTGCCGCGGAAGATCATGCACACGGAGTTCTACCGGCCCGCGCGTCTCGATGACCGGCTCGAGGTGGTGACGTACTTCAGCCGCGTCGGCGAATCGTCGCTCACCATCAATTTCGACGTGCTCGATGCGGGCGGTCTGTCGCTGCACGCGGCGGCGTACCAGGTGCTCGTGTGCGTGTCCCGTCAGACGTTCGCGAAAGTACCGCTTCCGGCCGGCGTGGTGCAGGCCGTCGCGCGCTACGTCATGGACAGCGAGACCGCGCGCGAGGCGGGCAAGGGATGGTTGGAGGCGCAGCGCGCCCAACCGGCGCGTTAGGCAGTTAGCGCGCCGTGCCCGCCGGCTCGCGCACGGGCGGCGCGGGTTCCATGCCCGTGGGCGCGGCGGCGGGCACGGGCGCGGGTGCCGGAGCGGCGGCATCCTTGGGCGCATGCGCCTCGCGCGACGGCTCTTCGAGCGCGTCCTCGCGGTAGGCGATCCAGCCGCCGGCATCCTCGGCGACCAGCTCGACCTCGGTGCCTAACGGAACGGTGAGGTTGGGCACCTCGTGTCCCGCCGGGAAGTCCGACAGCACGGGCACGTTCAAGTCCGACACGAGGTCGAGCAAGAAGTCCTCGAACTCGTCTTCCTCCGAGCGGTCGATCGAGAGCTGGCCGAACACGATGCCCTTCACGGCGCGCAGCAGTCCCGCCGCGCGGAGATGCACCAGACGCTCGTCGAGCACGCTCATCGGATCGCGCGTCTCCTCGAGAAACAGGATGGCGTCGCGCGTGTCGACCTCGTAGGGCGTGCCGATCGTCTGCTGGACTAACGACAGATTGCCGCCGATCAAGCGACCGGTCGCGCGGCCCGGCCGGAGCACACGCGACATCCCCTTGCCGATTTTCGTCGGCGGCTTGGGGACCATGAGCGCATTGAGCAGCGACGCCATCGTGGGGTCGCGCGCGCTCGGAATGAGATCATCCACGGTGGGCCCGTGGAACACACGCAGTCCAGCGCGACGCATGAGCCACAAGTGCAGCGCCGTGATGTCCGAGTACCCGACGAACGGCTTGGGATTGCGACGGAAAATTTCCGGCTCCAGGTACGGGAGCATGCGCACCGCGCCGTAGCCGCCGGTCCCGCCGATCACCGCCTTCACTTTCGGATCGAGCCACACGCCCATGAAATTCTCGGCCCGGCGCTCGTCTTCGGCCCTCTTGAAGCGGCGACCCTTCGAGATCTCCGGGTCGAGCACGACGTTGAAGCCCACGTGCTCGAGCGCCTTTACGCCGCGCACGAGCCACCCCGGACGGGGTGCGTACGACGGGGCGACCACACCGATGGCGTCGCCTTTGACGAGGGCGGGCGGCTTGATGAGCGGCGCGGGCTTGTCGCCGCCGTCAGAAATCATGGAATGACCGGTGAGTGGAACATAGCCTGAGCCGGCGGGGGGAACGTCTCTCGAATCCTAAACCGACGACGGGCCGCGTCGCCAGCCGATTTGCCCCTTGCATTCCGCGAGCGGAACAGCATTGAGCGCTGACCAAAATCGGACACGAAACTTTCAGCGGTTCGGACGGTTCATGCGTCGTTAGCTTGTCTCTGCTCCTTAGCTCGCTTCGACCCGCCGCAGGTCACCGCGAGCGCTCTCCTCTCGACGGCGGTACATCTCGTGACCAATCGATCGTTCGTTCCCGCCCTCGCTCTGGCGGCTGCGTCCGTAGCTGCCTGCGCCCACAAACCAACTCAGCAGGCGCCGGAGCCCGCGCGGCAACCGGCCACGACAATGGTGTCGGAGCAGCGCCCGGAGCGCGGCTCCATGTGCGGTGGTGGTGGAGGTGGCGGAGGCGCGCCCGCCGGGGGAGCAGGAGCCGGTGCCGCCGCGGCGGCTGCCGCGGGAGACACGGGCGCTGCGCGTTTGGTCGCGACGGGTCCGGGACGTCCGCGTCCATACGACCGCGTGATCACGCGCGCGGCGAAGACGTACCGCGGCATGTTCATCGTGCACGTGCAGTGCGATCACCTCTACTTCGAGATTCCCGAGAGGGAGCTGGGTCGCGACATGCTCCTCGTTGGGCGCTACGACCGCGCCGCCGCCGCGGATCCCGATCTGCCCGGTGGGCAGTTCGGCGAATATGGAGGCGACGAATTCGGTGAGCGGACGCTCGTGTGGCAGCGGAACGGCGACCGCATCATTCTCCGTTCGCCCACGTTCTCGATCACGGCCGACACGTCGCTCTCCGTGTATCACGCCGTGCAGGCGGCGAACTATGCGCCGATCGTTGCGATCTTCAACGTCGAGGCGTACGGCCCCGACAGCGCCGCCGTCATTGACGTCACTCGGCTCTACACATCGCAGGTGCCGGAGTTCGCGGCCATTCGCGGGCGAATCGACGAGCGCCGCTCGTACATCGAGAGCGCGGCGGCGTTCCCGGACAACGTCGAGATCCAGGCCGCACAGACCGGCACGCCGACGCCCGCGGGCGGCCGCGGTGGTGCGCCGTCGCCGATTCCGCAGGGTCAGGGCGAGACGCCCGCGGTGAGCGTGCTGGCGCACTGGAGCCTCGTGCGGCTGCCCGACCATCCGATGATGCCGCGCCGTTTCGATGAGCGCGTCGGCTTCTTCTCGATTCAACAAGTGGACTTCGGGCTCGAGCAGCGCGCCGCGCGCCGGCAGTACATCACGCGCTACCGGCTCGAGTGCTCGGACCAGCGCGAGGGTAATCTCTGCGTTCCGAAAAAGCAGATCGTGTACTACGTGGATCCGGGGACGCCCGAGCAATGGAAGCCGTGGATCCGGAAGGCGATCACGGATTGGCAGGTGGCATTCGAGGCCGCCGGCTTCAAAGACGCGATCATCGCCAAGGATCCGCCGCCTGACGATTCGACGTGGTCGCCGGAAGACATCAGACATACGATGATCCGATGGCTGCCGTCGACGACGGAGAACGCCGTCGGACCGCACGTGAGCGACCCGCGCACGGGCGAGATCCTGAACGGCTCGGTTCGGATCTTCCAGAACGTGCTCAACCTGCAGCGCGATTGGTACTTCACGCAGGCCGCGCAGCTCGACCCGCGCGCGCGCTCGTTCCCGATGCCCGACTCGCTCATGGGCCGCCTGCTCGAGTTCGTCGTGGCGCACGAGATCGGCCACACGTTAGGCCTGCGGCACGATCAGTTAGGCAGCTCGACCTATCCGGCCGACAGCGTGCGCAGCGCGACGTGGGTCCACAAAATGGGCCACAGCCCGAGCATCATGGACTACTCGCGGTTCAACTACGTCGCCCAACCGGAAGACAACATCGCGCTCGAGGACATCGTCCCGCGCATCGGACCGTACGACAAGTACGCCATCATGTGGGGCTACACGCCCATCCCCGATGCCAAGACGCCGGACGAGGAGCGCCCAACGCTGGACCGGTGGGCGATGCAGCAGGACACGGTCCCGTGGTACCGCTTCTCGGAGAGCAACGACTTCGGCGACTTCGGCACGCTCACCGAAGCGGTGGGCGACGCCGATCCGGTGTGGGCCACGACGTACGGCTTCAAGAACATCGCGCGCGTGGCGGGCTACATCGCAGGCGCGACGACCAAGCAGGGCGAAGACAACAGCGACATGAAAGAGATCTACGATCGCACGGTCGGGCAGTGGGCCACCGAAGCGACGCACGTCGTGACAGTCATCGCCGGCGGTGAAGTGCAGTACAAGTCGGGCAGCCAACCGGGGCCCGTGTACACGCCGCTTTCGCGTACGCGCCAGGTCGCAGCGATGAAATTCCTCACCGACAACGTGTTCCACACGCCGTCGTATCTCATTCGCCCCGAGCTCAGCCGGCGCATCGAAGCGGAAGGCGTCATCAACCGAATCGTGGCCGCGCAATCGCGCGTGCTGGCGTCGGTGTTGAACGACAACCGCATGAACCGGCTGATCGAAGAAGAAGCGGTGGCCAAAGACCGCAGCACAGTCTATCCGCTCGCCACCATGCTGGACGACTTGCAGCACGGAATCTGGACGGAGCTCTCGTCCGGGCGCGTGTCGGTCGATGCCTACCGCCGGTCGCTCCAGATGGTCTACCTCACGCAGGTGGACAATAAGCTGAATCCGCCGGACGAGTCGTCGCGGCCTGCCGGCCCGCCGCGCAATCCGTTCGGACGCCGGAATATTCCGCTCTCGGAAGACGTGAAGTCCGAGCTGCGCGGCGAGCTCGTGTCGCTGCGTCAGCAGATCCGGCAGGCGATACCCAAGGCGGCGGATCGCGAGACGCGCTTCCACCTCGAGGCGGCGGACCACCGCATCGGCGACATTCTCGAGCCGAAGCGGTAGATGCGGGAGCCGCGGGGCGGGCACTAGATTCCACTGGATGCCCGACCCCGCGGATTCCACGTATTTCCGGAAGGGCTTCGGCCTCAAAGCCGAAGTCGCGGCCACGCTCGACACCGATTATTCGGGTCGGTTAGTCGATCTGTTGCGTGAACGCGGTTTCGTGCTCACCGCCGGTGATACGACGGTGCACCTCGCGCGCGAGTTCGGATTCTGCTACGGTGTCGAGCGCGCCGTCGAATACGCGTACCAGACGCGCGCGAAGTTCCCCGATCATCGTGTCGTACTGGTCGGCGAGATCATCCACAATCCGCACGTGAACGCCAAGCTGCGCGCGATGGGCGTCGAGATCCTGCTCCCGGAACCGGGCGGCACTGGCTTCGACTATTCGCGCGTGACGCCCGATGACGTGGTGATCATTCCCGCATTCGGCGTCACGATGCGGGACTTCGCGACGCTGCGGGACTTAGGCTGCGTGGTGGTGGACACCACGTGCGGCTCGGTGCTCAACGTGTGGAAGCGCGTGGAGACGTACGCGCGCGATGGTTTCACGGCGGTGATCCACGGCAAGCACTATCACGAGGAGACGCGCGCCACGGCATCGCAGGTGCGCCGTCACGAGGGCGGCGCGTTCCTCATCGTGCGCGACATGGCCGAAGCGCGGCTCGTGTGCGACTACATCGAAGGGCGCGGCGCGCGCGACGCGTTCCTCGCGCGGTTCGCGCACGCCGCGTCGCCCGGGTTCGATCCCGACGTGCACCTGGCGCGCATCGGCGTCGCGAATCAGACCACGATGCTGGCCGGCCATTCGTTGGCCATTGCTGCGGCGTTAGGCGACGCGCTCGAGCGCGCGCACGGGGCGGCCTATCGCGCCGCCAACTTCCGCTCGTTCGATACGATCTGCAGCGCGACGCAGGATCGGCAGGACGCGGTGGCGGCGCTGCTCGAGCAACCGCTGGACGCGATGGTCGTGGTGGGCGGCTACAACTCGAGCAACACGCTTTCGCTCGCGGCGATGTGCGCGCCGCGCGTCCCCACGTATCACGTGGAAGACGCGACGTGCCTCGACGCCGAGTCGGGGACCATCCGGCACCGGCCGATTGGCTCGCCGGGCGAAGTCGAAACGAGCGACTGGCTCGCGATGACCGGCCCGGTGCGCGTGGGCATCACCGCGGGGGCGAGCACCCCGAACAACAAGATCGGCGATGCGGTGGCGCGCATCTTCGCCACGCGCGGCGTCGATCCGCGCGGCGTCGCATGACCACGGTCGCGGCGCCGCCCGTCGCATTCGGATCGGCGGAGCTCCGGGCCGGCACCACGCGCGTGGTGGTCGTGCCGGCCCTCGGCGGCAAGATCGTGTCGCTCGAGTTAGGCGGACGCGAGTGGCTGTGGCGCAGCCGGTCGCGCGCGGCGCGTCCCGCCGACGGCGCGTCATACGATGCCGTCGGCGACACGGGCGGCGTCGACGAGTGCTTTCCCACCGTGGCGCCGTGCGTGCTGCCGTCGAACGTGGCGCGCTACGGCGGCCTCGCGCTTCCCGATCACGGCGAGCTGTGGTCGCAGCCCAGCACCTTCGCGCTGGAGACGCGCGACGACGGCATGTCCGCGTCGTGCGCGTGGCAGGGGCGGCGGATGGCGTACCGCTTCGTCCGCACGATCACGGTGCGCGCGTCGGCGCAGGCCGAGATGCGGTACGCGGTGACCAACGACGGCCGCGTCCCGCTGCCGTTCGTGTGGTCGGCGCGCGCCGTGTTTCCGTTAGGCAAGGACACGCGCGTCGGGCTCGCGGACGGGACGCGGGCGCACGTGTGGTCGGCGCGGGGCATCGAGATCGGCGGGCCGGGCACGGAAATGCGGTGGCCGCGCGTCGTGGCCAAGGACACGATGGTCGACCTCTCGCTGCCCGACGCCGTCGCGCGGGCATGTGCGTACACGGTCTATGCGGACGGCGCGCGGGCGACGCTCGAGCAGGACGGGGCGCGCCTCGAGGTTGTCATGGACGGCGCGCCGCAGGCGTGCGTGAGCGTGGCCGTGGACAAGCCGGCGTGGTCGCCGTTCCGGCGCAGTGCGCACCGCGTGGCGCTCGCCCCATCGATCGGCGCGCCCGCATCGCTCGCCGAAGCCATGGGCCCGTGGCACGCCGCGGCCTCGGTGGAACCCGGCGCGACGCTCGAGTGGACCGTCACCTGGCGGTCGGCTGCCTAACGAGCGATGACGAACCCCGCCGACCTCCGCGAGACCTTCGACCAGCTCGACGAGCTCAAGCGGCACGAGCGGCGCGTCGCAATGGCAACGCTCGTGTCCACCAAGGGCACGACGCCGAAGAAGGAAGGCGCCAAGATGTGGGTGGGCGAAGATGGCCGCATCCGCGGATCGGTCACGATCGGCGGCTGCGTGGACGCGCAGGTGGTGGCCGAATCGGACGCGGTGCTGCGCACCGCCGCACCGACGCTGCTCTCGCTGTCGTTAGGCGACGAAGAGGCCTGGGACCTGGGCCTCACGTGCGGCGGGACGGTGGAGGTGCTCGTGGAGCCGGTGCAGCTCGACAACGATGGCGACCCGGTGGTCCGCGCGTACGACGCCATTCGCGTCGAGACCCACGCCGGGCGACGCGCGGTGGCCGTCGTCCCGTTAGGCGGCGACGGCGCCGCCCCGCCGCGCCGCCTGGTCGTGCGCGAGGACGGCACCACCGCCGGCACACTCGGCGACGCCGCACTCGATGCCGCGGCAACCGCCCAGGCGCTCGAAGCGATGGCCGGTGCGATGTCGCGCACGGTGGAGATCGACGCCCAGGGGCGCCGCGCCACGCTCTTCTTCGAGCTGCACGGCCCGGCCACCACACTCGTGTTGTTCGGGGCGGGGCAGGTCGCGAGGCCGCTGCTCACGTTCGCCAAGACGCTCGGCTGGAACGTGATCGTCGCCGATGCACGCGAGCGCTACGCGACCCGCGACCGCTTCCCCGATGCGGACGAGATCCGCATCGGCGCCCTCGGCGAGATCGCGGAGCAGCTCCGCTACGACGCGTCGACCATCGTCATCCTGGTGGTGCACGACTACAAGTTCGAGCTGCCGGTGCTGCGGGTGGTGCTCGCGCAGCACCCCGCGTACATCGGCCTGTTAGGCAACCGGCGGCGCGGACGCGCGCTGCTCGAGTTCCTCGCCGCCGACGGCTTCGACGCCGAGTCGCTCGCGCGCGTGCACGTGCCGGTCGGCCTCGACATCGGCGCCCGCACCGCGGCCGAGATCGCGCTCGCGGCGCTGGCCGAAGCCGTGGCCGTCCGCAACGGGCGCCCCGGCACCCAGCTCCGCCGCGCCGAGACCGCCGGCCCTGCTGCCTAACGGATGATCGCCGGCGTCGTCCTGGCCGCGGGCGCGTCGCGCCGCTTCGGCGACGGCCGCGGCGTGCAGAAGCTCGTCGCGCCCGCCGCCGGCAAACCCGTCGTCCGCTGGACGGTCGAGCGCATGCTCGCCGCGCGCATTGACGAGGTCGTGGTCGTCACGGGGCATGAACGCGACGCCGTGCGCGCTGCGCTCGCAAACTTGCGCGTGCGCGTCGTCGAGAATCCCCACTTCTCGCGCGGACTCGGTGCGTCACTCGAGGCCGGCATCGCCGCACTGCCTGCCGCCGTCACCGGCGCGGTCATCGCGTTGGGCGATCAGCCCACCGTGTCCACGGCAGTGATCGACAAGCTCATCGACGCATGGCACGAACGGCGCATGCCGATCGTCGCGCCGCTCTACCGCGGTGTGCGCGGGAATCCGGTGCTCTTCGCCGCGTCGCTGTTCCCGGAGCTGCGCGCCGTCGGCGGTGACCACGGTGCCCGCGACATTATCGCCCGCTCACCCGATCGCGTCACGCTCGTCGACGTCGATGCGGACATGCCGCTCGACGTAGACGATCGCAGCTCACTCGACGCGGTTGTCCGCCTCCTCGGCGCGCGGACGTGAGAACGGCAACCGGCGAGGCGAAACATCCGCCCGGCACGCGCGTACGGAATGGTGTCTCGAACACGCGCTTGGGAGCGCGGAATCATGATGGGTGTCTTGAAGGTGTTGTTCGGCACAATCGTCGGACTGGTGCTGCTCGTGCCGGCGGCAATCATTCTCGGTGTCATCGGTTTGCCGGCCGTGGTCATCCTGGCCGTGCTCGCCGTGCCGGTGCTGGTGGTGCTGGCCGTGCTCGGCTTGCCGATCTTGTTGCTGCTCGTCGCGGCCGCGGCCGTGCTGGGCGTCGTATTCGCCATTCTTGGCGTGGTGCTGTCGATGGGCGCGCTGATCCTCAAAGCGCTGCTCTTCGTCGCGCTGCCCGTGTTTGCGCTGGCGTGGCTGATCAAGCACGTCGCGGCGCGGGAGCGCCACGAGGTCGTGTAGCGCGTCGCCTAACGATCAGCTCGACCGGAAGCGCAGCACCAGCTCTCCCATTTCCACGGTGTCGCCGTCTTGCAGCCAGCGCACGCCTTCTGGCGTGTGCAGCACCTGGCCGTTCACCGCGGTCGGATTGGTCTGCGACAGGTTGATGAGCTTCCAGCGGCCGCCCTCGTAGCGCAGGCGCGCTTGCTGGCGGCTCACGGTGGTCACCGGCAGACGGATGTGTGAGCGCGGCGGCCCTTCGCCGCGGCCGAGTGTGTAGTCGGCACTGCCGCCGCCATCGAGGCGCGGAAACCGGATTGCCTCGCCGCGATGCGGACCGCCGGTGATCTCGAGTCGCCCCGGCAGGTATCCGTTAGGCGTAACCCCGCCGCGCGGCATCGGGACGGTGCGGCCGTCCGGCGGCGCATACGGCCACGGCTCCGGAGGCGGAGGCTCGTATGTGCGCACCGGCTCCGGTGCCGGCGCCGGCGGTGCCGTGTACGTGTGCACCGGTTCTGCGGCGCGAAACGCCGCTGGCCTGAGCAATGGCTCGCGCCGATCGTGCACCTCGAACACGAGAGGCGGCAGCGACACGATGCGATGCGCTGCGCGCTTGCGGCGCATGAGCAACGCCGCAGTCACGAGCGCCACGATGGCGCATCCGACAAGAATCCACGTCGTCAGGTCCATGCGCCCGGTCGCCCAGGAAGGGAGTGCCTACATCGTCTAGCTACCATAGCTTGCGCTAAGGGGCAAGACCCATTCCCCGCACAGAAATATTCACCACGCCGAGCGGGCGGTTCCGCCGGGCTCAGCCGTGTCAACTGTGACCGTTTTGCGACACGCGCCACACGTGCTTGCGGTCGGATAAATTGATGACGTCCTCGCTGTCGCTTTAGAAGCGGCGGCGCCCTAGCGTCCCGACGCCACGTGATTCTCTCAATGCCTAAAGATTTCCCCGATCACCACGACGCGGAGCTCGTTCTTCGACTCTATGAGTTGCGCCGCGAACCCACGATGCGCGTCTCGCGTCAACAGATTCGAGAATTCCTGCCCAAGTCGTACGAGGAGCTCGCCGGCGTCACCAAAGCCGATCACCCGCTCAACGCGGCGTATCGTCAGACCACGACGTATTGGGAAATGGTGTACGGCATGGCGCGCCACGGCATCATTCATTCCGATTTCCTGGCCGAGACGAGCGGCGAAGGTCTGCTATTGTTCGCCAAAGTGAAGCCGTATCTCGAGCGCTATCGCAAAGAGATCTCCGAGCGCGCATTTCGAAACGCGGAGTGGTTCGTGTCCGACAGCGCGACCGCGCGCGACATTTTCGCGAGTCAAGTGCAGCGCATCGCCAAACAACTCGGCGCGAAGTAGCGGCGCATAGCGCGACGGCTAGCGCCGACGGCGACGTCTATATTGCGAGAATGATGACAACCCCAGCCACGCGCATCGCTCACGAGCAACGCCGCGCGCGACCCGGCACATCGCGCGGGCAGCCGGAAAAAAAGAAAGTGAACATGAACAACGCCTGGGCCGAGGCGCGCGAGCTGATTGGGCACCATCGCGGCCAGCTCGGGCTTGGGCTCGCGTTGATGCTCGTGAACCGGCTCGCGGGTCTGGTGCTGCCCGCCAGTCCGAAGATTCTGATTGATCGAGTCATCGGACAGCACCAGGCGTATTTGCTGATGCCGATCGCGTTGGTCGTGGTCGCCGCGACGCTCCTGCAGGCGGGCACCACCTTCGCGCTCTCGCAAGTGATGAGCGTCGCCGCCCAACGCGCGATCGCCGACATGCGCAAGCGGGTGAACGAGCACGTGCTGCGCCTGCCTGTCTCCTATTTCGACGGCACGCAGACGGGCATTCTCATCTCGCGCATCCTGAACGACGCCGAAGGCATCCGCAATCTGGTGGGCACGGGCCTCGTGCAGTTGATCGGCGGACTCGTGACGGCCGTGCTTGCGTTAGTCGTACTCTTCTGGCTCAACTGGGCGCTCACGAGCATCACGCTGCTCATTCTGCTCACCTTCGCGGGCGGCATGGCGCTGGCCTTCACCAAGCTGCGCCCGATTTTCCGTGAGCGGAGCGTGATCACCGCCGACGTCACGGGGCGGCTCGGTCAGTCGTTGAGCGGGATCCGCGTGGTCAAGACCTACATCGCCGAGCGCCGCGAGCAGCTGGTGTTCGCGCGCGGCGTGCACAAACTGCTGCGCAACATCGCGCGGACCATCACCGGCGTCTCCGCGCTCACGGCCTTCACCACGGTCATCGTCGGCGCCGTTGGCGTGCTGATGATCGTCGTCGGCGGCCACGCGATTCTCAACGGCAAGATGACGCTCGGCGACTTCTTCACGTACGTGTTGTTCATCGGGCTGGTCGCCGCGCCGCTCGTGCAGATCGCATCGATCGGCACGCAGGTCAGCGAAGCCTTCGCGGGACTCGACCGCATCCGCGAGATCCGCATGATGGCCACGGAAGATGAGCACGACGCCGAACGTGGTCGCGTGCCGGACGTCGAAGGCGACGTGCGGTTCGAGGACGTGAGCTTTTCCTATTCCGAGAACGTCCCGGTGCTGCGCGACATCACGTTCCATGCGCCCGCTGGGTCGACCACCGCGCTCGTGGGCTCGAGCGGCGCGGGCAAGAGCACGCTCATCAGCCTCATCATGGCGTTCAACCACCCGCAGTCGGGACGCATCCTGATCGACGGGCGAAACCTGGCCGATCTTCGGTTAGGCGAGTACCGCTCGCACCTCGGCGTGGTGCTCCAGGACAACTTCCTGTTCGACGGCACGATCGCCGAGAACATCGGCTTCTCCAAGCCCGGGTCGTCGATGGAGGACATCAAGGCCGCCGCCCGCGCGGCGCACTGCGATGAATTCATCAGCCGCTTCGCCGACGGTTTCGACACGGTGGTGGGCGAGCGCGGGGTGCGTCTCTCCGGCGGCGAGCGTCAACGCGTCGCGATCGCGCGCGCGATCCTGGCCGACCCGCACATTCTCATTCTCGATGAAGCCACGTCCAGCCTGGACAGCGAGAGCGAGGGGCTCATTCGCGATGGCCTGCGCCGTCTGCGCCGCGGGCGCACGACGTTCGTGATCGCGCACCGGTTGTCGACCATCGCCAGCGCGGACCAGATCCTGGTGCTCGAGGAAGGCCGTATCGTCGAGCGCGGCACGCAGGACGAGCTGCTCGCCGCGCACGGCCGCTACCGCCAGCTGTACGACAAGCAGTACGGGCTCGAGGTGGACCGCTTCGTCAATCCGGGCGAAGACTTCACGCCGGACCAATCGTTAGGCGACGAGATGCCGCGCGTGCGCGTGACGCCCGACCGGTCGCTCTGAGACGCCAGCAGAACCCAGCCGTTCGTCCTTCATGCCGAAAACACACAATCCATACTTCGAGATCAAGCGCTCGTCCATTCAGGGGCGCGGCGCTTTCGCGCGACGGAAAATCCGCCGGGGCACGCGCATCATCGAGTACATCGGCGAGCGCGTGTCGCACGAAGAAGCGGATCGCCGCTACGACGACGAACACATGGCGCGCCACCACACGTTCTTGTTCACGCTCGATCGCAAGACGTGCATCGACGCCGCGGTGAACGGCAACGACGCGCGCTTCATCAATCACTCGTGCGATCCCAACTGCGAGGCGGTGATCGACGACGGCCACATCTGGATCGAAGCCGTGCGCACGATCGGCCCGGGTGACGAGCTGGTCTACGACTATCAATACGAGCGCGAAGACGACGCGGGGGAGGATGACGAGAAGCTCTACCCGTGCCGGTGCGGGTCTCCGAAGTGCCGGGGCACCATTCTCGCGCCGCGCAAAGGCCACACGAAGAGAGCGGGCGCGACCCGGCGCGGCGCCCAACGCAAGGTGTGAGCGCGTTCAAGGATTACTTCTCGCGACAAGCGGCCGCGTACGCGGATTTCCGGCCGACCTATCCGGACGAGTTGTTCGCCTGGCTCAAGGACCTCGTGCAGGGTGCGACGACGGCGTGGGACTGCGCCACCGGCAACGGCCAGGCAGCGTTAGGCATCATGCCGCACGTGGAGCGCGTGATCGCCACCGACGCCAGCGCCCCCCAGCTCGCGCACGCGCAGCCGCTGCCGAACGTACAGTACGTGCAAATGCGCGCCGAAGAGGCCGCGATCGCGTCGGGCTCCGTGGATGTGGTGACGGTCGCCCAGGCGCTCCACTGGTTCGACACGGCGAGCTTCTTCGAGGAGGTGCACCGCGTGGTGCGGCGCGGCGGCGTGGTGGCGGCGTGGTGCTATTCGCTCATCCGGATCACGCCCGCCATCGACCGTGTCATCGACCACTACTACTTCGACACGCTGCGCGATGCGTGGGCGCCGGAGCGGAGGCTCGTCGACCGCGGCTATCGCGATGTGCCGTTTCCCTTCGCCGAGATCGCCGCGCCGTCGATGTCAATCGTCGGATCGTGGACGCGCGATCGCGTGATCGGGTATCTGCGCACGTGGTCCGGCACGCGCGTGCTGCAGGAACGCGAAGGGCGCGATCCCGTGCTCGAGGTCGAGCAGGCGATCGCGCCCTTCTGGCCCGACCCGCGCGCGCCGCTGGATGTGTGCTGGCCGCTGTCGTTTCGCGTCGGGCGGGTTGCCGCGTGAGCGGCGGCCGCGCGAGCTTCCGTTAGTCTGCCGCTTGCGCGTACCCGCGGAACGCGACCAGGACGTCGGATTCGTCGCGGCCGTTCACGAGGCGATAGCGGAAGTCCTTCCCCTCGCCGATCGGCGCGGAGCGCACGATCACCTGGTCGCCGGCCTTCCACTGATCGACGCGCGGGCGATCGGCGAGCGCCACCTTCCAGACGGTGCCGTCCTCGAGGACAACGTAGGATGCGCCATCGTTCACCGACTGCACGCCGATCGTGCCGAGGAGATTCTCGGTCTGCGTCGTGTCGTCGGTGCGCTGCGACACGTAGCTGTTGGTGTCGTGCATCACGGCGGCGGCTGGGCGGATCGTTCCGTGCACGTCAACTGTGCCCAACGGAACGGGTGCACGCGCCGCGCTCGCGATGCGCGAGGTGTCGGTGCGCGCCGATGACGCGCTCTCGTACGAGGCAGTGGACTGCGCCGGTGACGTCGCGGCCAGTGTGGCGAGAGTCGACGCGAGGATGCCCGCAACACGAAGTACTCTCATGACTTCCTCCGCTTGAAGCGGCGCTCGCCGGTGCGGTCACCAGGCCGGCATCGGAGCTCGGCGCCCGAGTGCTTTCCGATAAGGTACCCGACGGCGCGGAAAGCGGATGGGGGTGTGTTACGGCCTGTTTCGAGGCTTGTAACGTTATTTTGCACCCCCGTCTTGTTTTTTTTCGCGTTTGGCATTTCCTTAGCATCCGTTCGGCGCGCCGGCGGCTAGCTCGATCTTCGATGCCGGCGTCGGGGTCCTGGGTGGGGTGGTAATCGCGACGAGTAATTCCTGCCAAGCGTCGCGGTGGGACAGCCGACCGTTCTTCCCGCAGTCCGCTCTTCTCCGAGTACACAATGCAGCTACGAAAATCCGTCGCGGCGGCCTCGCTGGCGCTCATCGTGAGTACTACACTCGCGTCCAGCGCGCACGCCCAGGTGTGCGAGTGCAAGTTCCCCGATTCGAACGCGAACGGGTCGGTTGCGGGCGCGTTCGGGGGCGGACTGTTCGCCGGATTGGTCGCGGCGGTTCTGCACATCAAGCACACGAAGGAAGCGTCGCTCGATCCGAGCGTGGTTCCGTTCGCGGCCGATCCGGCTGGGGTCGCGCCGATCGTCGAGACGGCGACGGGTGCGCTCGCCGATACCACGGCGTCTCCGTTAGGCGCCGGGCCGGCCGCCGACCGCGGGCTGCCCTCGGGATCGGGCGCGGCGTCGCCGGCGCATCCGCGGCGGTACGCGGCGGGCCGGGTGCCGCGGTTGACGGCGGACGAGGCGAAGGAGGAAGGCCTGGTGCCGCCCAAGACGGCGACGATGATGCCGGCGTACGCGATGATCGGCCTGGGGTCGCTGCTCTTCGGGTTGTTCCTGCTGCGCCAGCGCGCGGGACATCGCCGCCGGCGGTACTGACCGGCCGGCCCCTGGGGCCGGCTGCCTAACGAAAGTCGTGGGGGCGCACGCCCTCGGCCCCCACGTCGATGCGCAGGGCGCGAAATCTCTCGCCGCGCAGATTGACCACGCGCTGCTCCACCTGCAGCGCGCCCCGCACGAGCAGCAGCGGCGCCGTCGTGATGAGCAGCGCCTGCCGGTCGAACTGCTTCGGCGTCACCACCACGTTCACGAGCCCGGTCTCGTCTTCCAGCGTGAGGAAGACGAAGCCCTTGGCCGTGCCCGGCCGCTGCCGGCAGATCACCAGGCCCGCCACGGCGACGTCGCGCGACCCATCGGGCAGCGTCAGCACCTCGCGCGCGGTGCGCACTCCGTTCGGCGTGAGCAGCGGCCGGAGGTGCTTGAGCGGGTGGCCGTGGAACGACACGCCGGTGAGCCGGTAGTCGGCGGCTGTGAGCTCGAGCGGCGACATGCCGGGGACGCTGGCCGGCACGTCGAGTTTGGGGCGGTTGGGCGCCAGCGCGCCGGCCTCGCCGCGGAGCGTCTCGAGCATCCGCCAGATCGCGGCGCGCCGCCGGCGGGCGTCCGGCTCGTCGGGCACGAAGCTGTCCAAGGCGCCCGATTCGGCCACCGCGCGGAGCGCGCGGCGGTCGAGCCCCGACCGCCTAACGAAGTCGGCAATGGACTGGAACGGGCCGCCGCCCGTAAGCGCGGCCTCGAGCGAGTCCCGCGAGCGGGAGCCGAGTCCCTTGACGAGCCGGAATCCGAGGCGCACGGCCGGCGATGCCGTGGGCCGTGCCGCATCCCGCTCCAGCGTGCAGTCGAACGCCGAGCGCGCGGCGTCGACGGGACGAATGGGCACGCCGTGGCGGCGCGCGTCTTCGATGAGCGTCCCGGGCGAGTAGAAACCCATCGGTTGGGCATTGAGGATCGCCGCGGTGAACTCGGGCGCGTAGTAATGCTTGAGGTAGGCGCTCCCAAACACGAGCAACGCGAAGCTCGCCGCGTGCGACTCGGGGAATCCGTAGTCGGCGAAGGCGTTGATCTGTTTGTAAATCCGGCGCGCGGTCTCTTCGGGAATGCCGTTCTTCTTCATGCCGTCGATGAGCCGCTCGCAGATCGCGGCCATGCGCTCGTGGCTGCGCTTGTGTCCCATCGCGCGGCGCAGGGTGTCGGCTTCGCCGGGCGTGAATCCGGCGGCGGCGATCGCCACCTGCATGCCCTGCTCCTGAAACAGCGGCACGCCTAACGTGCGCTCGAGGATCGGCGCGACCGACGGGTGCGGGTACGTGACGTCTTCTTCGTGGGCGCGGCGCCGGAGATACGGGTGCACCATCTCGCCCTGGATCGGTCCCGGCCGGATGATCGCGACTTCGACGACGAGGTCGTAGAAGCACCGCGGCTTGAGGCGCGGCAGCGTGTTCATCTGCGCGCGGCTCTCGACCTGGAAGACGCCGATCGTGTCGGCGCGGCAGAGGTCGTCGTACACCGCCTGGTCGGTGTAGTCGAGTTGGGCGAGATCGACGGTGTGGCCGCGCGTGTCGCGGATGTAGCGCAGGCAATCCTGGATGAGCGTGAGCATGCCGAGTCCGAGGAGGTCGATCTTGACGAGGCCCATGGCTTCGACGTCGTCCTTCTCCCATTGCACGACGGTGCGGGCATCCATGGCGGCGGGCTCGATGGGGACGATGTGGGAGAGCGGTTCTTCCGTTAGGACGAAGCCGCCGACGTGGATCGAGCGGTGGCGCGGGATGCGGCGCAGGCCGCGGACGATGGCCGGGAGGGCGCGGACGCGGCGGTCGGCCACATCGAGGGAAGCGGCGACGGTGTCGCCTGGGGGAAGAGGGAAGGGGGAAGGGGGCGCGGTGGATGCGTTAGGCTCGCGACCCGTGGATTCTGCCTCGCTGAAATGGTCGCTGTGGAGCGACAGCGCATCCGCCTGTTCCACCGAGAAGCCCAACACGCGGGCGGCGTCGCGGATCGCGGATTTCGTGCGATAGGTGATCTGCTCGCACACCATGGCGGCGTGTTCGCGGCCGTAGCGTTCGTACACGTACTGCAGCACGCGCTCGCGGTCGCGGTGGGCGAAGTCGATGTCGATGTCGGGGGCGCCTTCGCGGTCTTCGCTCAGGAAGCGCTCGAAGAGCAGGCCTAACTTGACCGGGTCGACGGCGGTGATGCCGAGGCAGAAGCAGACGACGGAGTTGGCGGCGGAGCCGCGGCCCTGGCAGAGGATGCCTTCGCGGCGCGAGAAGCGGACGATGTCCCAGACGATCAGGAAGTAGCCGGCCATGCCGAGCTTGCGGATGACGTCGAGCTCGTGGCGGATCTGGGTGCGATAGAGGGAAGCGCGCGCCGGAGGCGCGCTGGGGGAAGCGGCGGCTGGCGCCGCCTGCGGGAAGCGGCCTAACGGCCTGGGGGAAGCGGCTGCGCCTGAGGGGAACTCGGCGTGCAATCCCCCTTCCCCCAGGCGGCGCCAGCCGCCGCTTCCCCCAGCGCGCTTCCGGCGCGCGCTTCCCGCAGGCGGCGCAGCCGCCGCTTCCCGAAGCGCGGGAACGCGCTCCGCCGCCCCGGCCTCGACTAACCGAGCCAGATACTCATCGGCCGTGACGCCGGGGGGGAGCGGGAAGGTGGGGAGCGTGGGCGTGAGCTCGTGCATCCGGAACGCACAACGCTCGGCGATGGCGAGCGTGGCGCGCAGGCCCTCGGGGTCCTGCTGCCAGCGACGCGCCATCTGCCGCGCGCTCTTCAGGTACCATTCTCCGTTAGGCCGGAGGCGGGTGCCCATCGTGTCGAGCGTGCGCTGGTGGCGGAGCGCGCTGAGCACGTCGTGCACGATCCGCCCGCGGGGCTCGGCGTAGTGCACGTCGTTGGTCACCACCCACGGGATGTCGAGGGCGCGCGCGATCGCCATGAGCGGCGGGACCAGGCGCCGTTCCTCGTCCAGGCCGTGGTCCCAGCATTCGATGGCGACTCGGCCGGTGAAGATGTCGAGCAGCGTGGCCGCGGCCTCGCAGGCGCCATCCGGGTCCCCGCGAGCAACCAGGCGCGGCACCCATCCGCGCGGACATCCGGTGAGCGCGAACAGACCGGCGGCGTGTTGGGCGACGACGTCGAGCGACACGCCGGGCTGGCCGCGGCCGCTCTCCATGCGCGCACGGGTGATGATCGTGGACAGGTTGGCGTAGCCCTCGCGCGACTCGGCGAGGAGCACGAGGTGGGAGTCGCCGGCGTCGGGCGGCGGCCCCTCGTGCCGCACGGTGATCTCGGCGCCGATGATCCCGCCTAACCCGGCGTCGCCGGCGGCCTGGGCGAAGGCGACGGCGCCGCCCAACTCGTCGTGGTCGGTGAGCGCGAGGGCGGGGAAGCCGAGCCGGCGCGCGCGGGCCACGAGCGCATCGGGGTGCGAGGCGCCGTCGAGCAGGGAGTACGCGGAGTGGCAGTGGAGCTCGACGTAGCCGGCGTTAGGCGTGGCGTGCCGCTCAGTCATACCATCCCTGCACGTACCACGCGTCGCGCTCGCGGAACAACACGAGCTCCATGCCGTCGCCTTCGCCCTGCCAGTACGTGCGGCGATAGCCGTCGTCGCGCCACCAGTCGCCCGAGATGTGCTCGGGGCCGGTCACGTGCGCGAGCGCGATGCGGCGACCGCGCCAGCGCACGGCGCGCGGGGCGTCGCCCTCGCACGCGACGTGGGCCGGTTCCGGCGTCTCGAGCAACCGCAGCGCGCTGCGCTCGGCAGCGGTATGCGCGGCATCGGGTGCCGCGCCGGCATCGGCATCGCCGGCATCGGTGTCGCCTAAGACCCACGCGCCGGCGCGCTCCGGCGCGTGCTCGTCGCGGGCGACGGGCTTCACCACGCCATCGTCGCCTAACTCCGCGCGCAAGCGCGCGAGTGCGGCGTCGATGGCCGTGGGGTCGCGCCACTCGGTGGCGAGCAGGTCGCCCTGCTCGCCGGCGAGTGGCGCGGTGGCGGTGATCGACACTCGCACGCCACACGCGGGCGCGGTGAGCGGCCACCGCTCGAGCAGCGCGCGGCAGTGGTCGAACAGATGCGCGGCGCGCGCCGTCGGGCGCGGGATGCGGATCTCGCGCGTCACCGTGTGCGCCCGCGCGCCGGCCTGGGGCAGGGCGCTGCGCGCGTCGTCGAGCGTGAGCGTGATCGCGACGACGGCGGCCGCGCGTCCGTCGGCCACGAGCGCCGACGCGAGCGTGTCCAACGCCGCGCGCACGAGGAAGAGGATGGGCTCCATCGTGGGGGTGGACGCGGCGAGCTCGGCGTCCACGGTGCGCGGCGGCGCCGCTCGTGCGAGCACGGGGCGGCGATCGTCCTCGCCGCGCGACAGGCGCCACGCGGCGAGTCCCACGTCGCCCCAGCGGCGCTCGACGTCGTCCGCCTCGAGGGCGGCGAACGCGCCGGCGTCGCGCATGCCCAACGCGGCGAGGGTCTCGCGCATTTCGTCATCCATGGGGATGAGCGCGAGCGGGGCGCGGGCCAGGTAGCGCGCGTCGCCGCCTAACGGAAGGCGCACGGGGCCCTGGGCGGCGCCCACGGCCCAGGTGGCGGCGCGCGCGGCGACGCACGAGCCGGCGACGGCCACGCGCGTCCGCGGGTGCCAGCGCCGGCCCACGTCCACCAGCGCCTGGGCGAGCGCGCGCTCGCCGCCTAACGCATCGAAGCCCACCGCGCCCACCCACCACAGGCCGGGCTCTCCGGCCACCGGCGTCACCTGGGGACTCGCGGCGAGGAGCGCGGCGGTGACGGCGGTGGTCGCCGCACTGATCGGATCATCAGACCATGGGATGACCGTCAGCCCCGCGCACATCGCCCGCGCTTCGGGCACCGTCATGCCGGGCCGAACACGCGCGCGCGACGCCGCCGACGAGACCGCGCGCAGCCGCGTGCCATCCACCAGCGCGATGGGCTGCTCATCCCACACCGGCGCCCAAGAGCTGCTCGGCGAACTCGGGGGGCTCGGCGCATCGCCGGGAGCGGGCGAGGACGGGGCGTGCGCCCCGCTCGGCTCCGTTAGGCACTTGGCGGCGCCCGGGCGACGGGCGTTCCACGCCGCGGCGATCGGGAACCTCGGGATGCGCACACATGCGACGCGCCACACTGACGACATACTCGACCTCCACCATTGTTCGACGTCCTCCTTTCTCGACCGTGATCGCCATCGCGTGTCGTCGTCGCTGCCGCGTGCGCGTGAGGCGAAGCCGGAGCGCCCCGGCGAGCCGCGAGCCCGGCGCGGCGTCGCCGACACCGGTCACCACCAGCGCGGTATTCGTGTCGTGCGCCAACCGGAGGAGCCGCGTGGCCACCGGGGGCGTGAGCGGCGGCGCGCCGTCGAGCACCACGAGCGCGAACGCGCCGCCGCGCAGCAGCATGTCGGCGCACCAGGCCCCGCGCCCCGGATCGCGCGGCCGTACCACCCAGAATCCATCGTCCGCGCCGAGCGCGGCCCAGTCGCGCGGGGCGAGGGCGCGCGCGGCGTCGATGTAGGCCACGCCTAACCCGCGGCGCACGGTGGCGTGGGCCAGCTCGCGCAGGAGCGTCGTCTTCCCGCAGCCGCGGCGGCCGAGGATCTCGGTGAGGCGGCCGCGGGGCACGCCATGCGTGGCCAGCGCGGCGTCGAGCGCGGCGATGCCGGTGGAGAGCCCCGTCGGCGCCGCGGGCGACGCGTCGTTAGGCAGCAGCTTGCGCAGCTCGGCTACCGCGCGGCGGCGCGCGGCGGCGCTCGCGAGGACCGGCGACGCAACGGCCGGGACGAGCACGGATGCGGCTGCCGTCATGGCCGGCTCACAGCGCGAGCGCGAGCTGCAGGTCGGCCTCGGACGCCGCGTCGGTGTCGCCCGACGTGTCGTTCGGCGAATCGGCGGCGGCCTCGGCGTCATCGCCCTCGTAGGTTGTGCGGCGCAGGCCGTGCGCGCGGCAGAGCCGGGCCATGAGCGCCGCCAGCCGCTCGCGATAGAGGTCGCCCGGCACGTGCGCGTGCGCATAGGCGCGCGCGTAGCGCGGCGCGAGCTCCGGAAATTCCTTGGCGATGAACGGGAGATACCGCTTGCGCGCCTCGTGCTGCAGCCGCAGCGCGCCCGTGGAGATGTGCGATGCGCCCGCGTCGGCCACCCGCCTAACCAGGGCCTCGAGGTCGCGCGGATGATCGGTGATGCCGGGCAGCACCGGCATGCAGTTCACGCTCACGGCCACGCCGGCGTCGTGCAGCCGCGCGATCGCGCGCAGCCGCGCATCCGGCGTGGGCGCGCGCGGCTCGAGCCGCCGCGCGAGGGCACGATGCACCGTGATCAACGACACGTGCACGCTGATCGCCGAATGCCGGGCGATGCGCGCCAGCACGTCCACGTCGCGCGTGACTAACGGACTCTTGGTGGTGATCGAGACGTGCAGCCCGGGATGCTCGGCCAGCACCTCGAGGATGCCGCGGGTGATCGCGAACCGGCGCTCCGCCGGCTGATACGGATCCGTCGCCGTCCCGATGGCGATCCAGTCGCCCTCGGCGAGGGCACGGAACCGATCGCTCCCGTGGCGGAGCGTGCGCGCCAGCAGCTCGGGCCCGTTGCGTTTGACGAAGATGTGACGCTCGAACGCCAACCAGGGCGGGATGCGCCCGACGTCCTGCTCGGCGGCGCCGGTTAGGCGGTCGGCATCGGTGGCGCGCTCCATCACGTAGCGGTGCGCGTAGCGGGCATAGCAGTACGCGCACCCGAACGCGCAGCCGATGTAGGGGTTGATCGACCAGAACCCCATCCCCGTGATCTCGGGCCCGTTGATGATGCTCCGGGCGTGGCTGCCGTAGTACGTGATGTCGCGCTGCTCGCCAATGACCGGCAATTGGCGGAGGGAGCGCTCGACGGCGGCTGAAAACAGAGCGGGTTGCTGCATAACACTGCTGGGGGTTGCGGGGAAACGATGATACCGAATAAATACCGAAGAGACAAGATGTACTCTAGGGGCGTTTTGCTCCTCAGCGGCTTCTTCCTAAGCAACTGCTTAGTAAGACAGCACTTCCTCATAGTGCCTGCTTTGAGATCTCCATGGCCGAGAATCCGTTCCGCATCCACGGGCTCGTCACCGGCGAATTCTTCACCGATCGCACGGCCGAGCTCACGCGCATCCGCGATGCGCTCCGCCGGCCGGCGAGCAAGCTGCTCGTCTACGGCTACCGCCGCATGGGGAAGAGCTCCGCGCTCGCGTTGGCCGTCGACCAGGTGAACCGCCAGCGCGGCCACGCGTTCGTCGCCGACCTCTCCACCGCGTCCACCGTGGCCGACGTCTCCAACCGCATCCTCCAGGGGGCGGCGGCTGCGTTAGGCAAACGGTGGAAGAACGTGGCGGCCGACCTCGCCGCGCGCCTCCAGGCCACCGTCTCGCTCACGCACGACCGCGCCTCCGGCCTCCTCCTGCCCACCGTCTCGCTCCAACTCCGCCGCGCCGACCTCGAGGACCAACGGGCGACGTTAGGCAGCGTGCTCGATGCGGTGAACGATCTGGCGAAGGGCCGCGGCGTGACCATCGGACTCGTGCTGGATGAATTCCAGGACATCGCCCGCTTCGGCGGCGAGGACGCCGAGTGGCACCTGCGCGGCGTGATCCAGCGCCACGACTTCGTGAGCTACGTGCTGGCCGGCTCCAAGCCGCACCTCATCCGCCGCATGATCGAACCCGGGCGCGCGTTCTACGACATGCTCGACGTGCTCTACTTCGGCCCGATCGATCCGACCTACTTCGCGTCGTGGATCGAGCAGCGGATGCGCGGCGCGGGCATCGCCTCGGGCGGCGTCGGCGCGCGCATCATCGAGATCGCGGGGCCGCGCACGCGCGACATCACGCAGGTGGCGCGCACGTGCTTCGACCGCGCGGTCACGGCCGAGCACGCAGAGCCGCGCGATGCGGACCTCGCGTTCGGCGACTGCGTGGCCGAGCGCGACGACGCGTTCGCGGATTTCTGGCAGCAGCTCACGCCGCACCAGCAGAACGTGCTGCGCGCGCTCGCGGTGGCCGGTGAAGGACTCACGTCGGCCGAGACGAGCGCACGCTTCGGACTCGCGTCGAGCAGCGCGGTGTCGCAGGCGCTGGCGGCGCTGGTCGATGCGGGGCGGCTCGTTCGTGAGGAGCGCGGCACGCGATACGAATTCGACAGTCCGTTCCTGCGCGGGTGGGTGGTGTCGCGCGCGCTGCTCGACATCGGCATCGCGCTGCCGGTCACGTATCGCGTGCCGGCTGTCGCCGTCGCGAGTCCCATAGCCGCCTTGCCAAGGCGGGCCACGGAGGCGAGCGTTTAGCCAACTCGTCGTCGAACCCAATCGCCAGATGAACGATCAGCCACAAGGGCCACGGGATTCCGCCAACCTGACCCGTCGACGCCTTGTCGCCGGCACGGCGGCGGCGATCGGTTTCGCGATGCTGCGCCGCGGCGCGTTCGCGCAGGCCGGCGCGC
>DASVAC010000028.1:0-5109 GCA_036376535.1 Gemmatimonadaceae bacterium
TCGCGCCAGCGCGGCGCGTTGCGAGCTGTCCAACCGCGCGTTGATGTTCTGCCCGTAGCGCGTGAAAAAGTCGCCGCGCCGCGGCGGCACCGGCCCGAAGAACACCATCTTCGTCACGGCGTCGGGATGCGCAATGGCGTAGCTGGCCGCGAGCAGCGGCCCGTACGAGTGCGCGACGAGCGTCACCTTCGTGAGGCCAAAGTGCTGCCGCACCTCGTCCAGGTCCTGGATCTGGCGCGCCGCCGCCAGCCGCGAGGTGTCGTTAGGCAGCTCCGACTTCCCGCCCCCGCGCTGATCGTAGAAGATCACCACGTGCCTGCGGCCAAGCCCCGCGGCGAAATCGTTGTAGATCGATTCGAGATCGAGACCCGGGCCGCCGTGAATCGCGATGATCGTGTCGACACCGGGACCCGGACGGCCGGCAATCTTGTAGAAGATCCGCGCCGAATCCGACATCGTGATGTACCCGTGCTCCGGCTGCTGCGCGTCGACGGGAACGGGCCGCAGCAATCCGGCGGCGCAACTTACAGCAGCGATGCTCGCGAGCACGCGGTGGATCATGGCGATGAGAAGTCGAAGTGGATAACGATGGGCATGCGCCGGCCTGCGCGCGGCTTCGGACGAATCGCTGCCTCGCCGTCCGTCAATCTACCGCTCTGCCCGCTGCGCAGTTAGGCCGAATAGCGGACTCGTCCAGCACTGCATGGAGTGGGCTGTTGCAGACGCACGGCGGCCCTTGTATGTTGGGCTCCGCCATGATCCCCCCACAAGACCGACTTGGCACGTGCGCCCGCGTGGCTGCGGTGTGCCTGCTCGCCGCATGCTCCAAAGGCTCCAACTCTGCGCAGTCGGACGCGGGACCGCCGCCGCACATCAATCCGTGCTCCGTCCTGACGCAACCCGATATCCAGTCGGCGTTTCACGCAGCGCCACAAGCCGGGAAAGACGAAAACCTCGGTCCAACGGATGATTGCACGTGGAGTCTGCCCAACGGCGCAGACGTGCACGTGACGTTCTTCAACCCGGTCGGCGCTGCCGTGATGTACGCACCCGAGGTCTCACCGCGAACGGCGCGGGACAAGACGTATGAGCCGGTCAGCGGAGTGGGCGATCACGCCATCTACCGCGACGACTCGTCTCCTGTCGTTACCGTGTCGGAGTCTGTGGAAGTGGTGATAGGAAAGCAGCACTTCGACGTGCACTACGTCGACGCGACTCCCAAGGCGGCCGCTCCGTCGCAGGCCACGATGGAGTCGCTGGCGCGCACGGTGATTACGCATCTGCCCTGACGGGATCGAAGCGGTGCAGGCCGCACTCCGTTTTCCCCGTTCCACGCCACCGCCCTGCCCGCTCTGATTCACCCACGACGGTTGGGCGCGTGCACGGCCAGCACCCGATGCTCGTGTACCCGCGCTCGAGCAAGGGATGCGACGGCACGTCGTGCGCGGACAGATACGCGTCCACATCGCGGCGAGTCCAGTATGCCAGCGGCATCACCTTGAGGATCGATCGCCCGTCGACCTCGTGCGATTCGACGACATCGACCGATCGCCGCGTGTCTGACTGCTCGCGGCGCAACGCTGTGATCCACAGGTCGAAGTCCACAAGCGCGCGCTGCATCGGCTCGACTTTTCGAATGCGGCAGCAGCGGTCTGGATCCGTGCGATAGAGTGCATCGGGCGTGGCATCGAGCGCCGTCGCAAGATCGACCACGTGCAACTGGTACCGTTGGGCAAAGCGTTCCTTGAACGCGAGGGTCTCCGGAAAATGAAATCCGGTGTCCAGGAAGAGCACCGGTACACGCGCATCGATGCGACTGACCATGTGCGCGAGCACGATGCCCCCGCCGCCGAAGCTCGCGCTCAACGCGACGCGCCCTTCGTACGCCCGAAACAGGAACCGCAGCAGCGTCTCGACCTCGTCGGCCTTCTGCGTCCACGCGGCGTGCGGCCGGCTCACGGGTTCTCCCGCGTGGGGAGTGCGCGAACCGGCTCGACGCCCACGCGATGCACGTAATCGCCGAACCGTTCGTTAGGCAACCGCTCGCCCCGGTAGCGCTCGAACAGCGGACGCACCACCGCGACCAGCTCGTCGCGCCGCACCAGGTCGGCATACGCGACGCCGAGCCGCGTGCCGAGCATCGTGCCGCCCACGTACACCGTATACCGGTCGGCCGAGCGTCCGACGAACGCGAGATCGGCGGTGTATGGGCGCGCGCACCCGTTCGGGCACCCGGTCATGCGCACCGTCAACTCGGCGTCCGGAATGCCCAACCGCGCCAGCTCCTGTTCGAGTGTCGCCAGCACGGCAGGTAGTGCCCGCTCCGACTCGGCTAGGGCGAGACCGCACGTCGGCAGCGCCGGGCACGCCATGGACCAGCGCCTAACGGGTGAGACCTCGGCCGGGTCGGGCACGCCGTGGTCGGCCAGAATGCGAGCGACCAACGCGCGATATCGCTCGGCGACGCCGGTGATCAGGACGTTTTGCTGCGGCGTCAGCCGGATGCCGACGTCGGGCCGCACGCGCGTCACGATCTCGCGCAGCGCCGTCCGAAGTCTCGCGTTGTACGTGTCGGCGATGCGGCCGTTCTCGACGTAGACGCCGTAGAACCACCAGCCGTCGCCCGCGTCGTGCCATCCGAGGTGGTCGTGAATATCCGTCACCTCGACTGGCCGCGCCGGTTCCAACGGGCGGCCGACGAATTCTTCGACGCGATCGCGAAACCACGGCAGCCCGTGGTCATCGATCACGTACTTGAGCCGCGCGTGCTTGCGATTGGACCGGTCGCCATAGTCGCGGTGCACGGCGACCACCGCTTCACTCACCCGGCACACGTCCTCACGCCTAACGAATGCCAGCGGCGACGCGAGGCGCGGATACGTGTTGGGCTTGTTGTGCGTCGCGCCGAGCCCGCCGCCCACGAGCACGTTGAACCCGTCAATGGCATCGCCATCCCGGAGCGCGAGGAATCCGAGATCGTTGCTGTGGACATCGCAGCAGTTGTCGTCCGGGTAGCTGAAGCCGATCTTGAATTTTCGCGGGAGGTAGCGCGTGCCGTAGAGGCGATCGGTGCCGTCATCGATGCGATCGTCCGCGACGCGTTCGCCGTTCAACCAGATCTCGTGATACGCGCGCGTCGCCGGCAGCAGGTGCGCCGACAACCGCGCCGCCAGCGTGAGCACCTCTTCCCGCACGGGATCGCGCACAGGCGCCGGACACGTGACCACGTTGCGCACGACATCGCCGCACGCGCCGAGCGTCGTGACTAACGCTGAGTTCAGGGCGGCGATGGTCTGCTTGAGGTCGTCCTTCACCACACCGTGCAGCTGGAAGTCCTGGCGCGTGGTCACCCGCAGCGTACCGTTGGCGTAGCGTCCGGCGAGCGCGTCGAACACCTGATACTGCCGTCCCGTTAGGACGCCGCCCGGTAGCTTGGCGCGCACCATGAGGGAGTACGCGGGCTCGTCGCCGGCATCCTTGCGCGCGCGGCGCGCATCGCGATCGTCCTGCTCGTACGCGCCGTGGAACTTGAGCAGCTGTCGTCCCGCCTCGGAGAAGTGCGTACCGTGGCCGGCGACCTCGGCCGCGAGCGTCCCGCGCAGGCCGTCGCTCGATGTCTTGATCTGCTCCACTGCGCTCAGCTCACTACTCTCTGTGGCCACGGCTGCTCCTGGTTAGGCGCAACAAAAAAGGGCCCGCTCTCCGAGTACGGAGAACGGGCCCCAAGGAAGCGTAGGTCGAGTTAGATCGATGTCATCCCGTGTCCACGGGCAACGCTCCGCCATGGCGACCGCTCTCCAAAGAGCAGGCACACATGCATGCACAACAGCACATGACGGACGCGGAGTAGATCATCTGGCGAAGCGACTCTCGTACAAAGGTATGACTAACCGAGCAGGCGGGCGAACGCATCGGCCCGCGCATGTTAGGAGGTTATGATCGTCGAAGCGCAAAGTCAATCGTGTACGCCGGTCGTAGCCGAATTTCCGCATGGGTGCTGGGCTAGCTGGTCAACCAAGCGGCGATGTGTGCCCACGTTGGCGTGGCCAGCCCCATCCAGATGAATGGCAGATCCTCGGCGACCAGGAGCAGCGCGCCGAAGGCGAACGCGGGATGCAGCCGGCGATGGCGCCACGTGTCGTACGCGATGCATACATAGAGCAGGAGCGAATCCAAGCCAAATAGACTGCCGGGCCCGCCCGTGCGGAGAAAGGCTAGCGCTGGAATCCGCTGGAATGGAATACGTGCGAGGCCCGGACCGACCATAGCGAGGCAGGAGAGCAGCATCAATCGTTTGTGATAGTCGCGCCGGCGACGCAGCAACAGCGCCGCGCCCACGAAGAGCGCAAAGATCAGCAGGACAAACAGAAGGAAGCCGAGAAACTGGAGCGGCGGCGGCCCGGCGACGACCGGCTGGTGAGCGTCGCGTGCCGCGCCGCGCACCGCTACGGTCGCGCCGACGATCACCATCGCCAGTGCCAGCACGGCACCGAACACGCCGAGCCGCTTGTGCCACCTGACATGGTATGTGGCGACTAGCGTCGTCTGCGCGAAGAACAGCACGAACCACGACGTCATCAGGGCGCCATGCAGATGCAGAAGCCACGGTAGCGCCGGTCTGCCAAACCACGCCCTTAGATAATAGGTTCGCGCAAACCCGGCGAACACCACGGCGAAAACGGCGGTGGCCGCGATGATCAGAAAGCGGGTGTCGCGGTGTTCCTGCCGTGTGTCCACATACTGAGTGCTCATTTGGAATCGGCACGATGCCAGTTCGCCATGAGTTGGCGGTGCGCAGCAGATGCCGTCGCGGTGTCGCCCGCCGCACGGCTCGCTCGTGAGAGATCCATCAACGTTAGTGAACGCCCCGGCGTGCGCGCGAGCGCAAGCTCGAGCTCGTGACGCGCGTCGACTGCGCGGCCTAACGACAATAGCGTTTCGCCCAGCAACTCGTGCGACGGCTTCGGCACTTCGGGCGGCCCGAACGCGAACGGGAGCGCGTCTTCCTGCGCCGCCGCCCGACGCAGGAGCGCCAGCGCGTCATCCTTGCTTCCGCGACGGAGGAGCAGGAGCGCGCGGAGCTCGTCCTCGGCCACCACCATCGAGCCA
>DASVAC010000029.1:0-10853 GCA_036376535.1 Gemmatimonadaceae bacterium
TTCGATGCCCTCCGACCGCATGGCCTCGAAGCTCACCGCGTCCGTTAGGCTGAAGCGCTGATTCGGAAATGGCCGGAGCCAACGATCCGTGGCCGCCGATTCGAGCGCGCGTGTCGCCTGGATGACGCGATAGGCCGGATCCGCGTAGATCGCGTCGAGTAACGCGCACCCGGCCTGGGCACCGCGATGGCGCACGGTCAGTATGTGCATTTCGGCTACCACCAAATTGGTGGTGATGAGCGACGCCCGGCGCTGGACGAGATCGGTGTAGGCCGCGACGACCTGGGCATGGTGAAACTCGCGCCGACTCACCGCGGCAAACCAGCCGGACGTGTCGATGAACACCGCTCGGCTCACGTGTCGTGTCGAGCGAGGTGCGCGCTCGCAAGGTGGGCATCGTGTTCGCGGGCGACGTCCGCAGGCCACTCCGAGTCCTGGAGGGACTGCAGGAGACGCTGCATTGGCCCCAGCTCGCCCGCGCGGTCCGCCGCAAACATCTTGAGCCCGCGCCGCAGGATTTCAGCGCGAGGCAGTCGTGTGTCTGCCGCGAGGGAGTCGAGCAGCTCGCGCTCCTCCGGCTCCATGTAGATCTGGATCGGTTCGCGGACGCGGCGCGGGCCCGGCGTGCGTTTCCGTTTCATGCCGCTATACTAATTAAAGCGTATAATGGATGCAATGGACAGACATAATTCATTGGGTGTCCGTCACGCGACCTTCGCCACGGTGTCCAATCCGGCTTCCTTCCACGCCTGCCAACCGCCCCGAAGCGCTCGCGCGTTGGGCCAGCCCGCTCGTCTCAAGTGCAGCGCCACCCGGGCGCTCGTGGCTTCGTCCCCTCAGGCGCAATAGATCACGAGCGTCGATCGCTGCGACAGGCGGAGCGCTGTGGCGTCGCGAACCGGATCCTCGGGGTTCACGCGGATTGCGCCGGCGGCCGTGATCGTATCCGCGTCATAGGCCCGCCTCGCGCGTGCATCGACGATCACCATGGGTTCGCCACGCGCCTGCATCGCCCGCACCTCGTCGATCGTGATTCGCTCGGGGACGTCGTCGTGACTCCGCGCGGCCGCGGGGAGCGGCACGGCCTCCGTTAGGACAGGAGCCGGCTGCGCGACCACCCGATGCCGGCGGACGAACAGTCCCATGCCGGCGCCGTGCACGACCACCGAGAACACCACGACGACGCTCGTAATCGCGAACAGCCGTTCGGCTCCCGGCAGTCCGGCGAAGACGGGAAGCAGCACGAGCAGCAACGAGCTGAGTCCGCGAGGCCCGAACAGCGCGACGAGCCGGCGGTCGCGCTTCTCCATTCCCACACGGACCAATATGGGATAGAGCACCACGGTTCTCGTGCCGAGCGCGATGCAGGCGAACGCCATCACGCGCCAATCGAGGGCCTCCAATCCCACCCACATGAGCGACGTGCCTAACGCAACAAACGTGAGGAGGAGGAGCATCTCGGCGGTTGCTTCACCGTATTCGAGGAAACAATCGCACAACTCGGTGTCCTGGAGCGCCACCATGAGACCGGCCACGAACGCCGCCACGAAGCCGCTGCCGCCCACCGCCTCGGCCGCGGCATAGGCGCCGAACGCCAGGCCCAGCGCATACAGCGACTCGTAGTCGCGTCTGACGCCAACGCGCGCCCGAACCCGGGTCAGGGCCGAGATCCCCGTCCAGCCGACTGCCGCGCCTAACAGCGGACCGAGCAGGAACAGCCCGAGCACGCTGCGCACCACGTCGCGCGCCGCGACACCGCCCGCCGGCTCCCGCAAGACGAGCATCGCCAGCACGACGATGGGTAGCAACACCACGTCGTTCATTCCGGTCTCGATCCGCAGCGCCAATCGAGACGCCGCGGGAAGCGACGGAGCGCGCAGCACGCCGCGCAGGAGCACCGGGTCGGTGGACGCCAACGCGGCGCCGAGAATCGCCGCACCCGCGAGCGGCACGCCTAACAGAAGCCGGGCGGCAGCGGCAATGACGATGGCCGGGATCAGTGTGCCGGGCCCGAGCACGCTCCACACCAACTTCTGTTGGGCGCGCAGCTCGGACATGCGCACCGTGACCGCGTCGCTGAACAGCACGAGCGCCAGGCCGAGCGTGGCCAGAACGTGCAACGCCGATGAATGGAATCCGATGTCGACGAGTCCGAGCCCGAGTGGACCGAGCAGCGCACCGAGCGCAAGAAACACTGCGGCGATCGGCACGCCCGCGCGCTCGAGCGCACTCGAGAGCAACGCGGCCGCGATCAGCACGATGCCGATCAGCGCGAGACTGGAGAGGAATTGCTCCATACGACGGGTCCTTGGCGCTCGAGAGCTGACCCGGTGCGGCGTGCGACCAGGGTCAGTGACGTCTACCGATCACGGCTTCGCCCCAATCTTGGCTGCCTGCGCGCGCGCCGATGCGACCATGCTGTCGGCTCGCTGATTCGCCGCGCGCACGATTGCGGCGGCTTTGTCGTCCGATTGCTTGCGGAGCTTGTCCGCGGCGGCTTTCGCGGCCACCTGCAACAACGGGTTGTCGCCGGCCTTCGCCGTCAGCGAATCGGCTTGACGATAGCCGGTTTGCTTGACCGTGTCGGCCAACGCCTGCGCGCTTTGCACGATGGCGGCGGCGCGCTGCTGGGCCTCGGCCACGAGTTGGGTCGCGGCGGCGGAGGCCTGCTGCGTGACGGCTTGTTGGGCCGCGTTTTTCACCGACGACCCGGCGCTCGCGAGATCGAGCTTGACGGTCGGGTTGGTCACCGTGCCGCCCACTTGCACCGCGAGTGGAATCTCGGGCGCGGAGGCGAGATCGATACCGAGCTGGCTTGCCTTGGACGAGAGACCTGCGAGCGCCTGATTGGCGCCGCTGCCGAGCAGCGACCGCGGGACGCGCAGACCGAGCGTGTATTGCAGCGTTTGGTCGAGCCCGTTGGACCCGGCGATGTTCGCGGTGATGCCGGCGACCGTGACGTCGAATGGCCGTACCGTTAGGCGGCCGTTGTCGATCGTGAACGCGGCGCGCAGCGCCTCAAGCGTCGGGTTGTTCAGGACGTCGAGCTTCGTCGCCTGGGCGAGCTTGGTGAGGGCAGGGAAGTCGTGCACCGCGAGCTCGGATGTCTCGAGCGTTCCGGCGCCGCCCAACGTCGGGAACGCCGGCATCATGTTCTTGCCCAACGCACCGGTGAGGTGGACATCCGTCGTGACGGAGCCGCTCGCGTACTTGGCAACCGGCGCCAACATCTGCACGGTGGTGAACGCTTGGAATGCGGACGGCACATCCACCTTGGTCAGCTTCGCGTTCACGTCGAACGTCGGCTTCCCGGGCTGGGTCGTTTCGTAGAAGCCCGTGACCGCGACCTGCCCGCCTAACGTGTTCGTCTGGAACTGCTCGAGCGTGGCGCGCTGGTTGGCGATCCGGAGACGCGCGTGCGCATCGGTCATGGTCAGCTTGTCGTACAGCAGCTGGCCGATCGTCGCATCGAGCGCGAAGTCGATCTTGGGCGGCACCGGGATGACGTCGAGCTGTCCGCCCGATCGCCATTCGTTGAGATCGAATCGCTTGCTCTTGATGGTGGCCGTGCCGTGCAGCGTATCGCCGTGCAGCGCGAACGCGATGAGATTGTCGAGCGTGCCCGACGCCTGGAGGTCGCTGCTGCCGATCGTCCCGGTGAATGCATTCAGCTTCGCGTGCTGCGGCGCCAGCGCGAGAGACGCCTGCTGGACGGCGAGCGGGCGGGGCAGGGCGGCGCCCTGTACCGTTAGGCCGCCGACGGTCACGGTGCCGCTGGCGGCGACCTTGTCGTACGTCTTCTTGGCGAGGTACGACATCCGCGTGCGCACCGCGGCGTTCGCGGAGACGGTCCCGGCGAGCTGGTCGATGCCCTGGAGTTTCACGGTGCGCCGGAGGTCGGCGAGATCGACGGTGCCGCTCACGCTCGCGTCGACGTCGGGATCGGATACCGGTGTGCGAAGCAGCATGTGCGCGTCGATCGGATTCGCGCCGAGCACCACGTGGAGCCGATCGAGCTTGACGACCGTGCTGTCGGCGCTGCCGCCGGCGTTGGTCGCCGAGAGGTCGACGAAGATCGAGCGCGCCGGGAGCGGGAGATCGGGATACTTGAACGCCGCGTCGTTCACCTTGGTGTTCACGGCGAACGACGGGAATGTGCTCGCGCCGTAGGTGCCCTTCACCCACCCGTCGACGGCAATCGTCCCCGACGTTTGCACCTTGTCGAAGTCGTGTGCATACACGGCCGGCACCAGCGACAGGATGCTCCGGAAATTGGTACTCGGCGCTTTCACGGCCAGGTCGAGCGCCAGCGCGTTGCCTAACGACTTGACCGTGCCCGACACGCCGAGAGCCAGGTCGTTGAGGCTCACGGTGGTGTTGCCGAGCGTGTAGGATTTCCCGGCCAGATCGGCGTCGATGTCGGTCGTGAGGCCGAGCTTGACGCGGTCGAGGTACGGGATGCCGGCGAAGACGACGGTGGCCGTGTCGGCACTCGCCTTCGTGTGGATCACGACGCGGCTCTGGCTCAGGTCGCCGCTCAGCGATTGGTCGTATCCGATCACCGACGCGCGGAGGTTCGCGTGGCGGTCGTCGAACGCGAAACTGGCGCCGTTGATGGCCACGTCGCGCAGGCTCACCGCGAACGGTTTTGCGTTAGGCGCAGCCTGCGGCGCCGGCTTCGTGATGTTCCAGTTGGCGGTGCCGTCCTCGAGCGCCAGCAAGTGCAGGCGCGGCTGGTCGAGCTCCACCGCGCGCACCACGAGCGGCTTGCCGCTCATCAAATGGCCGACGACGCTGCCGAGATCGAGCACGATGCGCAGCCGCGGCACGGCGGCGAGCGTATCGCTCTCGAAGCGGCCCGCGCCGACGATCGTGAGGCCGTCGAGCGTGAGGCTGAGATTGGGGAAGTGCCGAAAGAACGAGAGCCCGACGCTCTGCCATGCCACGTGCGCATCGACGTTCTGGTTCACCTCTCGCTGCGCGGTCTGCGCGATTTTGTCGCGGAAGAGGAAGGGGACGACGGCGAGCAGCACCAAGAGAATGGCGATCGGCGTCGCGACGGCAACGGCGATGCGAGCGGATCGTTTCATATCGACCTCTGAAGCCTGAGAGCGTGCGGCGGACTGATCCGGGGAATATACGCGCACGCCCCCGGTTGGTTACGTGTGTCCTCCGGGCAGACCGGCCAGAAACCGCTCGACGATCCGCGGCACCTCGGGTGATGCGAGCAGGTTATAGTGGCTGTAGCCTGTCACGACGGCGAGTCGCGAGGGAGACAGTTTCGTGTTCACCCATCCCGGCTCTGTCACGCCGCCGCCTAACAGCGCGAAGAACTCGGCGATGTGGCGCTGCGCAATCGAGTCGTTGTCGGTGAAGACCAGCAGCACCGGCATCGGGAGCCCGGCGACGTCGGACGCCCAATCGTACGGTTCGCCTAACAACTTCCCCATCTTGTCGAGGAACTGGGGAAAGCGCTGCGGCTCCGGCCACTCCTTCGAGAGCCGGCCCGTCGGCGTGTGCATCATGTTGTCGCTCATGTGCGCACCCACCTGGCTCATGCCCGCGCGCGCCTCCGGAAACCAGCCCGAGCTCGCGTAGGGCGATGAAATGACCACCAGGCGCCGCACGCGTGTTGGGTGCTGAATCGCCGCGCGGATCGAGCTGGCGGCGCCGAACGAGTGGCCGACCAGATCGGCCTTCGGAAGCCCGAGATGATCGAGCAGCGCCGCGAGGTCGTCGCCCAACGTGGTGAAGCGCATCGGCCGGTCCGTGTCCGCGGTGTGCCCGTGCCCCTGCATCTCCACGGCGATCACCTGGCGCGTGTTCGCGAGCGGCTCGATCCATCCCTGCATCTGTGCGACGGTCGTTAGGCCGCCGTGGACCAGTACGAGCGGTTCGCCGCGTCCGTAGATCTCGTGATACAGCGTGATGCCGTTCACATCCGCGTACCCTGCGCTCACCGGTTTCATAACCACCGCCTCCCTAAATCCACACGTCGTTCTTCGCGGTGCGCTCGCCGCCCTCGTGTCCCGTGTTGAGTACTCCTCGAGGCTCGATGAGGAGCAGCTTCACTTCGTCCTCGGCGTAGGGCTTGTGCTGGATGCCCTTGCCAACGACATACATCTCGCCGGGGCCCACACGAACGGAGCCGTCCCTGAAATCAATGCGCAGGGTGCCGTCGAGCACGATGAAGGTCTCGTCGGTGTCCTGATGATCGTGCCAGATGAAATCGCCTTTGAGCTTCACGATCTTGAACTGGTAGTCGTTCATCTCGGCGATCACCTTGGGCTGCCACTGCTCCGTGAAGAGACCGAGTTTCTGCGTAAAATTGATCGCGTGACGGGGCATGGGGCGTCTCCGGAAGTTAGGCGACGGACGGGATCCGGCGATGAACGCAGCGCGCGGCCGGTCATGCGTTAGGCAGCGCGCCAGATGCCGTCCGGGAGTTGAACCCGGCCAGTGGCTCCAGCCCCCATGGTCCTGCGTGGGAATCGAACCCACCGGGCCGGCCTTCCGTCTGGGAAAACCACTTCACGGCAAGAGAAATCTAATCGCGACGGGATCGCCCCGGTTGCTCCGCCCAAAGTGACGGCGTCAGATGAGGATGAATGGTGCGACGTCTCATTCTCGTCTGGAGGTCCCGTGTCGACTCGACGGTTGTCGTTGTTCAGTAGCGCGCTCATCGCGCTGGCGCTCGTAGCCACAGTTGGTACTGCAGCTCACGCACAGGGTCGTGGTCACGAGAACAAGATTCCGCCCGGTCAGGCGAAGAAAATGGCCACGATGGATCACGCGACCGACGTCACGCGCGAAGTGCTCGTCGACCACGGGTACAGGGTGGTCCGCGTGGATGAGGTGAACGGCACGCGCGTGGTATATTTCCGTCGCGGCAGCCACGGACGCGGGCACGGACTGGGTCCAATGGAGCGGCTCGTCATCCGTCCCGATCGCGAGCGTGTCGTCTTTGACGAAGCACCCAAGTCGGTGTTGCTCGACATCAACATCAAACTGGGCTTCTAGGTCGACTGCATCTGAATTTCGGATCGCCGCCCAGTGCTGGTCGGACCGAGACGCCTGCAGACCTATCGTTGTTTCGAGTGAAGCACGGTCCGCGTGGTGGGGCTTGTCGAAAAAAAAGCCAACTGGTGTAAAGGATAACGAAAGCGAAACAAGGGCCGGCTCAACCGGTCAATGCAACGGGTGCGGCCGGCACCCACCCATGTGGAAACGGACACGACCGGCTACGACGGACCATTCGGCTGCGGCGTGTGGTCACTCCCCATGGGCTGGAGCCGAGGTCGCTGGCGAACTCCACGTGGTCCGTCAGTCTGGTTCGTTTCGTGTTTTCCTACCCTTGGTCCGTCGTTCGGTGTTCGTCATCCGGCGACGGCCGTGGCCCGGCCTCTCAGGTCGCATCATGGTTCGTGACGCATGTCACGAACAACGATGGACGGACCACGGGTAGGCAAGCACGAAACAAACAACGAATGACGGACCACGGTATCGCGCGCGAGATTGAGCCTCGTCGTCAGGTCAGTCGATGGCAACCGTTGCACGCACCTTCGATCGACGCATTCCGGCGTCGTTAGGCGCGGGATCGCGTCGAGTAACCGGGGATGGGGCGGTGCCATGGCACGAATCTGTCGCGCTCGTCGATGAGACAACGTCGGCCTAGGCATATGCACCTGCCCAAATTGCTCGAGCACATGATACAGACTGCGCAACGCGCGTGGCGCGCTCGCGGCGGCGCGACCGCCGCGTGTGCCGCGATCGTGATCGCGGCGTGCTCGGGCCAAGGCGGCAAAGGTTCCCCGAACGATCGCGGCGCCGGGCTCGAGGTGGAAAACCTCGCGGCGGACCAACAGGCAGCGGCGTACGCAGCCGCGCTCGGCGGAGCGTTCGATCTGGGGCCACAGCTCGTGCTGCTTCTCGATCCCGCCATTCTTCCGGCGCGGCGCGACGCCGAGTCGTCCGATACCATTCCGCCTGCAGTCGCACGCGCGTTGTCATCCCGCGGAGTAATCCAGGGATCGTGCGCGGCTGCAGCGGCGTCGGCGCGCGCTGCGCCGATCTGCAACGCGCAGTCGGCAGGATACAAGGTGCAGTTCTCGCCTGTCTTTCGACTCGCGCGCGACACGGCGCAGGTCTATCTCGTCGCCGAGCGATATCGTCCCAAGTCCGATAGCACGGGGTATCAGCCGCCGCTCGAGTTCGAGCAGCGCTACGCGCTCGTGAGATCGGGGCGACAGTGGCGTGTGGCGCGCACGGAGCGGCTCACGCACTGATTGCGTCGGGTGACGCACACACCTAACGTGTGCGCATGACGGACGACATTCCGACTCTAGAGGATATCCGCGCCGCGCGCGAACGGTTAGGCGAGCGCGTCCGCGAAACGCCGGTATGGCTCTGGCACGGCGACGCGGTCGAGCACGTCGCCGGCGCGGGCACACGCGTCTTCCTGAAGCTCGAGCTGTTTCAGTACACGGGCACCTTCAAGGCGCGCGGTGCGTTGCTCAACGCCATGGCATTGTCCGACCAAGCCAAACGCGCCGGCGTCACCGCGGTCAGCGCGGGCAATCACGCGATCGCCGTCGCGTTCGCGGCGCAAAGCGCCGGCACGAGCGCGAAAGTGGTGATGACGAAAACCGCCAATCCCATGCGAGTGTCGCTGTGTCGCGCCTATGGCGCGGACATCGTGTCGGCGGACGGCGTGCATCAGGCCTTTGACACGGTGAAGCGCATCGAAACGGCGGAAGGCCGCACGTTCATTCATCCGTTCGAGAGTGAGCTGACCGTGCTCGGCACATCGACCGTTGGTTTCGAGTGGTGCCGGCAGGTGAATGATCTCGATGCGGTGATCGTGCCGATCGGGGGCGGCGGACTGATCGCGGGCATCGCGTGCGCGGTGAAGCACATGCAACCGCACTGCAGAATATTCGGCGTCGAACCGGAGGGCGCCGCCAGCATGCACCGCAGCTTCGCCGCGGGTTCGCCGCAGTCCCTCGAGAAGGTCGAGACCATCGCCGACAGTCTCGCTCCGCCGTATGCCTTACCCTACACATTCGGCATTGCGCGCCGTTTCGTGGAAGACATCGTGCTGATCAGTGACGACGAGATGCGGCGCGCAATGGGTCTGTTGTTCGCGGACATGAAGCTCGCCGTGGAACCGGCCGGAGCAGCGGCAACCGCGGCATTGTGCGGACCGCTGCGCGAGCGTCTCGCGGGGAAGCGGGTCGGCGTCATGGTGTGCGGGTCGAACATCGACATCGCCACGTTCACGCGCCAGGCGATTCCGTATCTCGGAGCCGCTTGACTGCTGCGGGAGACAGTCCATCGTGAAGGAGTGAGGGCGATCGCTGCCCGTCATCGTGCTGGACTGGAAGGTGGCCCGTGTCCCCGTTGCCCATCGTGACAGACTCCGTGCCGGCAGGCGGCCGGCCGAACTTCATCTCTGTGCTGCTCGCGTCCGCGCTGATCGGACTCGGCCTGCTGAGTTTCGCCGCGCTCAACAGTGTGGCGGGCATCATCGTGGGATCCGTACTTGGTCTCGTGGTCGCCATGTCGCCGCAGGTGGCGAAGCATTGGGAGCGTGCGGTCGTGCTTCGGTTAGGCCACTACATCGGCACGCGCGGACCGGGGCTCTTCTGGCTGGTGCCGTTCGTCGACAGCGTATCGGCATGGGTCGACCAGCGCGTCATCACGACGCCGTTCGCGGCCGAGGAGACGCTCACGTCGGACACGGTTCCGGTGAACGTCGATGCGGTGTTGTTCTGGATGGTGCATTACCCGGAGCGAGCCGCGCTCGATGTGCAACACTATCCCCAGGCTGTGAGTTGGGCTGCGCAGACCGCCCTGCGCGATATCATTGGCCGGACATCGCTCTCCGACCTGCTGCGCGGCCGCGAACGGATCGAAACGGAATTGCAGGACCTCATCGACCAGCGCTGCATGCCCTGGGGCATCGAGGTGCAAGCGGTCGAGATGCGCGACGTCGTGATTCCGACGACGCTGCAAGACGCGATGTCGCGCGAAGCGCAGGCGACGCGCGAGAAGCGCGCCCGCATCATTCTCGGTGAAGCCGAGGTGGAAATCGCGGCGTTGTTCGACAAGGCGTCATTGGCGTATCAGCAGAATCCGACGGCGCTCCACCTGCGGGCCATGAACATTCTGTACGAGGGGCTCAAGGAGAAAGGCGCGCTGATGCTCGTGCCGAGCACGGCGGTCGAGTCGATGGGGCTTGGGGGATTGTTGGGTGCTGCCGCGCTGCAACAGCAGGCGCTGGCGAGGCGGGCGGATGAACAACCTCGGGAGGAGGGAAGCGCTCGCTGAAGCGAGCCTCAGCGAGCGATTCCCTGTTCCCTCGCCTTAGTTAGGCAGCCCTCTGCCTCAGGCGTTCCGCGAGAAACGCTGCACGCCGCACCAGGCCAACACGAGTCCCGCGGCCAGCGAGAGGTAGAAACCGAATCCGAGGCTGAACAGGTCGCCCACGCCCGGGCCGCCGCCGGCGCCGCCGCCAAACCCGCCGGCCGCGCTGTTGATGGCGTGCACGCCGGACCAGATCGCGCCTAACACAGCGAGCAACGGCAGCGCGAGTGCGAGCCACGCGCGGCGATCCTTCCACACGAGCGGCACGGCGATGCTCGCGTACCCGATGATGAGCATGAACTTCACGCCGCCCCCGCCGCCGATCTGACTCAACAAGTTCGCGATGTCGTAGAGCGGCTTGCCCTGACTCGTGCCGAGGAACGTGATGGAGATGGCGTTGAACACGAGCGTCCCGATGAGGAACAGCGCATACGCGCCGAGCGTGAGCGTGCCGTAGCGCTGGACGATCGGGTTCGCCGCGAGATTGA
>DASVAC010000030.1:0-6933 GCA_036376535.1 Gemmatimonadaceae bacterium
CGTTGAGCAGCGGTGTGGTGCCGAGTCGCGTCAGGCAGCCCTCGACGTACCGGCCGTGGGCGACGAAGGGCGCCAGATCCACCATGCGGTCGGTGAACTGCACGGATCCATCGACGAAGCTCGGGTACGGCTCGGTCGGCAGGCGGATGCGCCGCTGCACGATCGACGGCGCCACGAGCGCCGATTGCACGGCGTCGGCCCACGTGTCATCGTCCACGTCCCAGCCGAGTACGATGCCCGTTCCCCCGTACTCGTCGTTAGGCTTCAAGACGAGCTCGTCGCGATTGGCGGCGATCCACGGCACCAGGTCGATCCGGTCGCCCTGATACACCGTCGACCGCTCGGCGACGACGCGGGTCCACGGAACGTGCGCGTCGATCGCGTCGCGCTGTTCGGCCGTGAACAGGTGCGCGTTGCGCTCGTCGCTCAGCACCGCCAGGCTCGCCTTCTTGTGCAGGATCTTGCAGCGGAACGGATTCACCATGCACACCGCGCGGTCGCGCACGGCGCGGATCACCGGGTGATCGATGCCGCCGCGGGCCACGAGCTCGCTGATCAGGACGCGCTTGTAGACGAGCGTGATGTGGAAGTCGCCGCACACGAGGCGCCCGTTCTCGTACTCCACCTCGCGCGGGTCGGCGATCACGCACGGGATGCCTAACCCGTGGAAGTAGCGCTCGAACAGCACGAACTCGTTGTACGTGGGCACCTCGCGCCAGTCGAGGATCGCTAGGCGCGGCTGCTCGCGCGCGCCGCGCCAGCTGCGGAACGAGTCGAGCAGCGGGAACAGCACGCCGTGCCGCGACGGTAGGGGACGCAGCTCGTACTCGCGCAGAAAATCGCCCGTGACCGGCAGCGCGAGGAACGCATCGGACAGCGCGTCGCCGTACGCCAATCCCGCGGGCGTCTCGGCGTTGTACTCGGTGAAGTAAAGCGGCCCCGCGTCGGCGTCGTAGAACGCGTCGAGGCGCGAGGTGGGGCTCGCTTCGCGGAACCCGGGATCGAACTCGACGAGCGTGCGCTCCCAGTCCTCCAGGCCGAACTGATCGAGCACCGCCCGATCGGCAAGCGCCGCGCGGAGCGCGCGCGCGAACGCCGCGAGCAGCAGCGCGCACTGCTGTTGGACGTAGCCGTACTGTTCGCCTAACAGAAGGCGCGGCCGCAGCACGGTGCAGAGAGCGCGGTCGCCGAAGAACAGCCCCCGCGACAACAACTGCTCGTCGAGCAATGCCTGGCTCTCGGCTGCGACGTCGGGCGTGAGCAGCTCGTGGTACCGCTCGATTGCGCGTCGGAGCGTCATGACGCACGGCTCCAGACGTACGTGCTTGAATTAGTCCATGCACTTAGCCATATTGCACCCATGCCCAAACGCCGGACGTATAACGTGCACGAAGCCAAGACACAGCTCTCCAAGCTGCTCAAGCGCGTCTCGGAGGGACAGGACGTGTATATCGCACGCGCCGGCGTACCGGTGGCGCGTCTGGTACCGGTCACCGTTCCGGAAGGCGAGCGCGTGTTGGGCTCCGAGCGCGGCCGCATCACGGTCGCGGGCGATTTCGACGCGCCCCTGCCCGCCGATCTTCTCGACGCGTTCGAGTCGTGAGAGTTCTGCTCGACACGCACGTCTGGCTCTGGATGTTGGCGGCACCCGAGCGGCTCTCGAAAAAGGGCCGCTCGATTGTCATTGCGGCCGAGAACGAGTTGGTACTGTCCGCGGCCAGCACGTGGGAGATCGCGATCAAGTTCGCGCTCGGCAAACTCCAGCTGCCCGAGACGCCGGAATCGTACATTCCGCGTCTCATCGCTCGGAGCGCGGTCACACCGCTCCCGGTCCACGTCCGGCATACGCTCCACGTGGCCACCCTGCCCAAACACCATCGCGATCCGTTCGATCGGTTGCTCGTGGCGCAGGCCCAACTGGAGGGCCTGCCGATTCTCACCGCCGACGCGAGCTTCCGGCGTTACGACGTGAAGACCGTTCGCGCCTGACACGTGCCCGCATCGCTCGCGCATTCTAGCTCGTCGCTGCGTTAGGCATCCGGCCCGCGGCCAACAGCCCATCCCATCTCAGCTCGCGCGCCTGCGGGCACGGCTCCTTCGCCAGGCGGATCACCAGATCGGCCATGTGCTCCACCACCCACTCGAAGTACGTGGGCGTGAGCGAATAAATGTCCATGTCCGGCGCGGGATTCATGAAATCGATCGCATACGGCACGCCGCCCTTCACTGCCCACTCGAGCGAGTTCATGTCGTAGCCGAGCGCGCGCACGAGCGTGAGGGTGTCGCGCACGATGCGTTCGCCTAACGCCGGCGACAGGTGCGCGTGGTCCACGTGGTACTTCCGCTCGCGTGGATCGTACTTCATGGGCAGCACGTGCTCCTGGCCAATGGCCAGGCAGCGCACGAACTGGTCCCACTCGATGAATTCCTGCACGACCATCGTGAGCAGACCCGATGAGTCGTAGTGATGAATCAGCTCGTCGAGCGAGCGGCAGATGTAGACGTCTTTCCATCCGCCGCCGTGTGCGTCCTTGAGCACGCACGGGAGGCCGATGTAGTCGATGAGTCCCCTCCAGTCGAGCGGATAGCGGAGGTTGCGCAGGCTCTCGTCGTGCTTGATGCCGGCCACATACGCTTTGTTAGGCAACGCCGCGGTCCTGGGGCTGGCGACGCCGAGCTTCGTGGCGAGCGTGGCGCCGAAGAATTTGTCGTCGGCCGTCCACATGAAGGGATTGTTGATCACCGTCACGCCCTGGAGCACCGCGTACTTGAGGTAGCTCCGGTAGTACGGCACCTCGTGCGAGATGCGGTCGACGATCACCGCGTAGGGGCATGGCTCGTCCATGCGTGCCGCGTCGAGCTGGACGAATTCCACTTCGACGCCCGCGTTGCGCTCTTTGACGCGATCGATGAACGCCGGCGGCCACGACCATTCCCGCCCAACGAGCAATCCCACTTTGCGCACCATCGCCCTGCTCCCGTCTCACGCGTTGCCGCCGATGTATCGGCGGATCATCTCGACCCAGTAGGGCCAATCGTGACACCACCCGTCCCAGATGCGGAGGGCGTGGGGAATATGCTTCGCGCCGAGGAGGGTGGACAGGTACTCGTTGTTGCCGCGGGCCGCGTCGTCGCGGCCGACGGCGAGGATGGTATCGAGCCGGCGCAGAGCGGAGAGCCGGCCCTCGTCGTGCTCGTGCACGAGGAAGTCGCACGGGTTGTTGAAGTAGACTGTGTCAGTGGACAGACCGCCCGTCATCTCCTTGACGTCGTACAGTCCGCTGAGTCCGATGGCGCGTCCGACGAGGTCGGGGTGACGGAAGGCGAAGTTGACGGCGTGGTATGCACCGAAACTTGCGCCGGTCACGATCAGGTACGGATTCGGAGTTTGCCGTGAGAGCGGCAGGACTTCGTCGAGCAGGTAGCGCTCGTACTGCTCGTGTCGTGCCGCGCGCTCAGAGAGGGGGCGCCACTTCGCGTACCAGCTTTCGGCATCGACGCTGTCGACGCAGATGACCTGGAGCCAGCCATTGTCGATGTGATCGGCGAGCGCGGCGATCATGCCACGGTCTTCCCATTCGAAGAATCGGCCCATGGAGGTTGGGAACACGATGACGCGTGCGCCGGCGTATCCGAATCGCAGCAACTCCATGGGGCGGCCGAGTGATGGGCTGAACCACTGGTGGTATTCGCGGTGCACGCTGTTTCTCCCGAGGCGTTACGTTACACGACCATGACCGGCGGCGAGTCCACACCGCACAGGCCGCGCCCAACGACGCGCACGGGCGCGTTCCGCTTGCATCCCGCGTTCGCGTCGCGCTACGTGTCCGCGCCGCACGATGTGATCGTGCATCTTCCGTTAGGCTACGACGCCGACGCGGCGGCGCGGTATCCGGTGTTGTACATGCAGGACGGGCAGAACTTGTTCGACGCGGCGACGTCGTTTGCCGGCGAGTGGCGGATGGATGAGACGTCGGACGCGCTGGCGCGCGAGGGCGTGATCAGGCAGCCGATCATCGTTGGGGTGTACAATGCCGGGGCATATCGGATCGACGAATACACGCCGACGCGCGATGCCGCCAGGCGGGCGGGTGGAAAGGCGCTGCTGTACGGGCGGATGTTGGTGGAGGAGCTCAAGCCGTTCATCGACGCGACGTACCGCACGCTGCCGGACGCCGTGGACACGGGGCTTGGCGGGTCATCGCTGGGTGGGCTCGTGGCGCTCTATCTCGGCCTCATTCACCCGAGCGTGTTCGGGAAGCTCGCAGTGTTGTCGCCGTCGGTGTGGTGGGACAACCGGTTCATCGTGCGGAGGATTCGGGCGTTGCGGTCGAAGCCGGCGAGCAAGATCTGGCTCAGCACGGGGACGGCGGAGGGCGACGGAGTAGTCGAGGCGGCGAGGCGGGTGCGGGGGGCGCTTATCACGAAAGGCTGGCAGTTAGGCATAGATCTCGAGTATGTCGAGGTCGAGGGCGCGCCCCACAATGAGGCGGCGTGGGCAGGCCTCGTTGGGCCGATGCTCAGGTTTATGTTCCCTCGTGGCTGACGACGAGGCTCAATCTCGCACGGGGATACCGTGCTCCGTCATGCGAGGTTCGTTTCGTGCTTTCCTACCCGTGGTCCGTCCTTTGTTGTTCGTGACCAGTGCGTCGAGCGCAACATGATGCGACCTGAGAAGCCGGCCACGGCCGTCGCCGGATGACGAACATCGAACGACGGACTACGGGTAGGAAAGCACGAAACGAACCTCGCATGACGGACCACGGGGAGTTGCCCGCAACATCCTTGAACCGATCAGGGATAACGAAAGTGATCGTTCTGTGCTGAGGGAAGTGCGTCGCCTAATGGAAAGAGACATTCCCTTCGTGAACAACAACAAGCGACCGTTTCTACCAATGGGGAAGCTCCTCCGCCCAGAAGGGGCCTTCATGGGCCATGGCCTCGAAGCCTCGTTCACCGTCTTCCCTCATGCCCGTCCACTTCCCAGATGCGTCGAAGTGGAATGGCGAACATGTCGTTCTCAAATTTGATGACGGCGGCGCCGTCGTACAGGACAGCCCCGGCAACGAATCTCTTGCCTGCAGCGATTCGCAGCTTGCGCAAGCCTCTGAAATCTGTTTCGGATACGGACGCCGCTGCCTTCACCTCGATGCCGATGAGTTCTTGACGCCTACTCTGCACTACCAGATCCACCTCGAAGTCGTCGCGGTCACGATAGTGAAAGAAGGTCGGGGGGTCGGGTAGCCAGCTTGACTCCCGCTGCACCTCCTGGAGCACGAAGGTCTCCATCATCTGGCCAAGCAGCTCCCGATCGCCCGCAAGTCCGGGTGCATCGACTCCGAGTAGCGCGCAACCAACACCGGTGTCGGTAATGTGTAGCTTCGGCCGCTTCACGAGGCGGCTTAATCGATTCGCGTGCCAGGGCGGCAGCCGCTGTACGAGAAAGATCCGCTCCAGGAGCGTGATGTGGTCGTGGATCGTCTGGCGGGTCAGCTCGAATGGCGCGGAGAGGTCTGCGACGTTGATGAGTCGAGCCGTTTGTGAGGCGGCGAGCGTGAGCAACCTCGGAAGCGTATCCAGCGACCGAAGGCGCGACAGATCGCGCACGTCGCGCTGAATCTGTGTGTCGATATACTCGCGATACCAGGCGCGCCGGCGTGCTGCGGATCGTCGCTGTAGGGCGGCGGGGTAGCCTCCTCCGACAATACGCGCCAACAAATCGGCGCCTAACGGCTTCGCGATGGCGGTGCGCACCCTCCGCCGGAAGAGCGTCTCGATCAGGCGCGGTCGGCGTTGGGCGATTTCGGCTTGCGCCAGCGGATGGAGTCGGAGAATCGCCATTCTACCAGCTAGCGACTCGGCGAGTCGCGGAACGAACAGGACGTTCGCCGACCCCGTGAGGATGTACCGCCCGGCCACGCGCCGCCGATCGATTGCCGCCTTGAGCGACGTGAAGATCTCCGGTACGCGCTGGACTTCGTCCAGGATGCATTTCGGTGGTAGGGCGCCGACAAAGCCTGGTGGATCGCGGCGAGCGGCCTGAACGACGGCGTCGTCGTCGAACGTCACATATCGATAGCCGCGCGGCTCACCAACGCTTCTGGCGAGCGTCGTCTTTCCGCTCTGGCGCGGTCCGTGAATCAAGACGGCCGGCGAATCGACAAGCGCCTCTCGCACGCGAGTGGCCAGAAAGCGAGAGAACACGTTGGGGCTGTCCGGTCGCGCAGAAATGTGGATCAGCGTCGGCTGAACGCTACTAGGCCGGCTGAATGCTAGTTGGCGGCTCGGCTGAATGCTAGTTGGCGGCCCGGCTGAATGCTAGTTGGCAGCCCGGCTGAATGCTAGTTGGCAGCCCGGCTGAATGCTCGTAGGCCTGCGTCGGCATTTCTGACCCAAGGCTCGCGAGAAGCAGAAAGCGCTCGCCTGGGGGAGCGCTAGGCCGGGCGAAGCGGCGGGGACGCCGCCTACGGGCATGCCCCACGCCCCGCACCGTTCCTTGACCCCGCGGGAGCTCGCCTAAAACGAACGCAGCACCGTGAGGAACAGCGTCCTCGGCGCCCCCGGCGTGCGCTCCATGACGTCGACGTACTTGTCCTGGAACAGGTTGGACACCTTCGCCTGCACGAATGACCCGAACACCTTCGCCCCCGCCCGGAAATCCACCAGCGTGATCGACCCCCGCGGGTCCGCCGGAAACAACAACACCCGCTCCACTCGGCTCCTATATCGGATGTCTAACCCGGTTAGGCCGCCCAACACGTTGAACGACGCCGTCGCGTAGTGCTTCGAGCGGTACGGCAACGGCCCGTTGAACCCGAAGTCGTACGTGTCCATGAACGTGTAGTTCACCGCCACGTCGAACACGTTAGGCACCACGGTGGTCTTCGTGCCCAGGTCCAGCCCCCGCACCCGCGCCCGCTGCACGTTCTGGAA
>DASVAC010000031.1:0-7144 GCA_036376535.1 Gemmatimonadaceae bacterium
CTCGTCCACGCGGCGCGCGCCCTCGAGCAGCAGCGACTCCGGATTGATCGACACCAGGACATCGTGCTCGTCGGGACGGATGTCCGCCTCGAAGCTGAACGTCCCCTGCGTCCACGTGAAGAGATAGTAGACGGCCTCTTCAATCTGGATGCGGATGTACCGGTGCAGCTCCTCGCGCGACAGGATCTGCTGCTCGATGAGGATCTCGCCTAACCGCTTGTGGCGGTGCTGCGTGCCCTGGACGTCGATCGCCGAGTCGAGCTCGGTCTGCGTGAGCACCGCCGCCTTGACCAGCATGTCGCCTAACCGGTCGCGCCGGTTGACAATGGACGCGTACGAGATGCGGCCGCGGTCGAAGTAGATGTAGCCGAAGTTGCTGCGGTCCGTGACGCTAAGACATCCGGTCTTCTGTCCCATGGCCAGGAGCTGCAGCACGTCCGGCAAGCTCGCTTCGCGCAGACTGCCCTTGATGGCCATCTATCGGAACTCCTCGATGGCGCGGCCCGACACATCGGGCCAGTCCCAGATCACTTTCTCCTCGTCGAGGAAAAGCGGATCCGCCGGATGTCCATTGCCGTTGTGCGCGACCGCCGGCGCCGCGATCCGGCCCTCGAGCTCCTTGCGCGCGAAGCTCGCCGTGAGCGGCACGCCGACGACATCGGCGGCCTGCGTGAGGCGCTGCACCGTGGTCGTGATCTCCGATACGCTCGCCACCGCGCGCGCCGCGAGATAGTCCACGAGCGCGCGGTCGTGGCGCACGTCTGCCGCCGCGAGCGAGCGCGCGTACAGCCGTTCGCGCAGGACGTGATCCGGCGCCTGCATCTCGACCACGAGACCGCCCTCGAAGCGTGACCGCAGCCGATCCTCGAGTCCTTCGATCTGTTTTGGCGCGCACCGCATGGACAACACTATTTGCCGACCGCTGGCGTAGAGCGCGTTGAAGATGTGGAACAGCTCCTCCTGCGTACGCTCGGTCCCGGCGCACTCGTGCACGTCATCGATGACCAGCACGTCCACCACGCGGTACCGTGCGCGCCAGCGCTCGATGGTGCCGTCGCGCAGCGCCGCGATCAACTCCTCGGTGAACTGGCGCGCGCTCACGCACGCCACGGTCGTCGCGCCGCCGCGCAGCCCGATGAGCTCGTTGCCTAACGCATTCAAGAGGTGGGTCTTGCCGACGCCGGACGGGCCGTAGATCACGAGCGGGTTGTACTTCTTGCCCGGCTCCTCGATCACGGTGTCCGCCGCGTGTACGGCCAGCTGGTTGGACGGTCCCACCTCGAAGTCGGAGCGCACGTAATCGGGCGACGGCCCCGGGGGCGGCTCCGCCGCGCCTAACAGACGCGCCACCGCGAGCTCGGCTTCGCCGACGCGTTCCGGATCGCGGAAGAGATCGGACGCCGCGAGCGCGGGGTCGAGTCCCTGCGCCTCGCGGGCCAGCGACTGCAACCGCGCCACGGCGCTCTCGTACTGCCTAACCGTCGCCTCGACGTCGGGCTCCTCCGTGCTCTCGAGCGCGCGCTCGATGGCGGCCGTCAGGAAGCCCTGCTCGCGCCACCGCGACATGGCCTCGAGCAGCCGGATGCGCCACGGCTCGATCTGCTGCGCGACCACCGCGCTCAGATCGCTCAGGAAGCTCGAGAACTCGCTGCCGCCCTTGCGCGGGCGGGCGGGCGCCGCCACCGCCGTCGCCGCCGCGTTCGTCGCCACGGCCGGTTCCGGCCGCTCGCCCAACACCTCGCGCACGTTCCGCGGAGTCACCGCGCGCTCGCCTAACGTTTGCGACGCGATGAGCCGGTTCAGCGCGCCCTGCAGCTCGCGCACGTTGCCGAACGGAATGCGCGCCAGCTCGTCCAGCACGCCGGCCTCGAATTTGGCGCCGCGCTCGTCGCACTTGAGCCGCACGATCGCTGCCCGCGTCTCGTAGTCCGGCGCGCCTACATCCACCACGAGCCCGCCCGAAAATCGCGTGATCAACCGCTCGTCGAGATCCGCGATTTCGGCCGGCGGACGATCGCTCGTGAGCACAATCTGCCGGCCGCCCCGCTGCAATCCGTTGAACAGCCGCAGGATTTCCGTCTGCGTCTCGCGGCGGCCCGCCAGGAACTGCACGTCATCCAACAGCAGGACGTTGACGTTCTGATAGCGCTCGCGCAGCGCGTCCACGGCGCTCGACGCGACGCTCGCGTTGAGCTCGTCCACCAGCTCGTCCACCGTCGAATACGCCACCTTGAGATCGGGCTGCAGTTGACGGCCCAGATTCCCGATGGCGAGCAACAGGTGCGTCTTGCCCAGTCCCGAGCTGCTATAGATGAACAGCGGGTTGAACGACGCGCCCGGCGCCTGCGCGACCGCGCGCGCCGCCGATACGGCGAGTCGATTCGCCGACCCGACGATGTAATTCTCGAAGCGATAGCGGGCGTCCAGCTCCACGGTCACCGGCTCCCGGCGTGCGCCGTAGAAGGTGTGGCGGGGCTCCCTGCCGTGCTCAGTCGGCGCAGCACGAGCTCGGAGATCCCGCGCAACGTTTCGAATACACCCGTGCCATGCAGCGCGCCCGCCGAGAATGCGGGCACGCCGCGGAAGTTGAGCGCCTCGTCCAACGTCGCCGTGTCGTGGATCAGGTCCGCGGGCAAGTCCTGCTTGTTGTACTGCAGCACGAGCGGCACCGCGCGCACGTCCATCCCGTGCTCGGCGAGATTGGCGTGCAGGTCCTGCATGCTCTCGATGTTCTCGTCGAGTTGGCGCGCCTGGCTGTCGGCCACGAACACGACGCCGTCGGCGCCCTGCAGCACGAGCTTGCGCGTAGAGTGGTAGTAGACCTGGCCCGGCACCGTGTACAGTTGGAAGCGCGTGTTGAATCCCGAGATCGAGCCGAGGTCGAGCGGCAGGAAATCGAAGAACAGCGTGCGGTCCGTTTGCGTGGCCAGCGACACCATCGTGCCTTTGCGATCGTTAGGCACCTGGCCATAGATGTAGTGCAGGTTGGTCGTCTTGCCGGACCGGCCGGGCCCGTAGTAGACGATCTTGCACGTGATCTCGCGCGTCGCGTAGTTGACGAGAGGCACAGGCGGCTCAGGCTGAGGGACTTTGGGTCTTCGCTTCGCCGGCGGCCGGCTCCTGCGCGCGTCCGAACAGAACGGCCAGGCTGCGATTGAGGTCCTGCTCGAAGTTGCGGTCGAACGCCGGGCCGGACTCGACCACGGGCGGCGCGGCGTGCTGGAGTGCGTCGCGCAGCTCGCGGAAATACACCTGCACCAGGCCCAGCGAGCTCTCGGCGTCGAATGCCGTGAGCAGCACCAGCGCGCCGCGCGCCGTGGGGGCTTCGGCGATGAACACCTGGCGATCGCGGCCGGCATGGTACAATTCGCGGAACGGATGCCCGTCGAGCTCGCGGCCCAACTCGCCGGCCGACGCGTGGATGGCCGCGCCTAACGCGCAGGCGGCCATCACGTCCACGGCGCGGGTGAACCCGAACTGGCCGAGCACCTGTCCGCTCGGGTGGAGGAGGAGCGCGAACTGGACGCGCGCATCGTCCACGAAGCGCTGGAGCGGCGCTTCCACCCACGCCTCCGCGACGCGCGCTCTCACAGCGCCTCCAGCGCGCGCAGCATCGCGCTCCGAATGAGCCCGATGTGCGCCTTCGGCTCGGCCAGTGTCGCGAGGACCAGGCCGTGCCGCCCCACGGCGCACACGTGCCCGTGCTCGGCCTCGAGCTGCAGGAACCCCACGGCCGCCAGGCCCGCGGCATCGGTGCCTAACCGTGCGCGCCGGTAGAGCGACGCCACGAGCGCGCCCGCGACGCCGGCCTCGATGCCCACCTGGACGTTGGCCTCGACGATGATGCCGTCCGCCTCGCTCACCAGGAGGCAGCCCTGGACACCGCGCTGGCGCGTCACGGCGGAGAGCACGTCGGTGTACGGCGTGCTCACGCGACCTCCTTGAGCCACGCCTCGGCGCGCTGGATGCACCGGTCGAGGACGCGCCGCACGAGGCCTAACGGAAGGGTGCGCGCGGCGGCGACCAGCGCCAGCGAGTCGTCGAGCACCGGGCCGAGCGCGACCGTGGCCACCTCGGTCTCGTACATCACGGCGCGCCACGCGCCCAACCGGAGGTGCTTCACGGTCCGGTCGGCCTCGTCGCGCACCCCGGTGAGGGCGGCGCCCACGTCCTGCGCCACGTCCTCGCCGTCGGCGGTGACATACGCGCCGGCGGTCACCAGTCCCTCGCCGTCGAGCAGCAGTGCGGTCTGCGGGCCGTCGCCCAGAATCTCCGCGAACAGACACCGCGCCTCGTCCTCGACCCGGCGCTCGGCCGCGGCCAGCCGGTCTCCGTTAGGCGACGCGCCGTTCGCCAACTCGGTGCCGTTCGTGTATCGCAGCAGCCGCCGTACCATGCGCAGCGCGGTATCGACCGCGGGATCGCCCTGCTCCGCCGCCAAGCCGAGGTGGTGCTCCGCCTCCTCGAGGCGGCGCTGCTTGTACAGCACGTAGCCCAGGCCTTTCCGCGCGCCCACGTGGTCGGGCGCGAGCCGCAGCACGGCCTCCCACTCCAGCGTCGCCTCGGCCAGCTCGCCGCGATCCACGCGCACGCGCGCCAGGAGATCGTGGGCATCGGCGTTTCCGCTGTGGCGCTCCACACCGCGCGACGCCACGCGCAGCGCGAGGTCGAGCTGCGCGCTGCGCCGCAGCGCTTCGCCTAACTGGAGGAACACCATGCTCGACGGGTCCCGCGCCAGCTCTTCGCTCAGGCGGCGAATGTCGTCAGACATCCATCCGCTCCGCGAGCATGCCCGACAAACGCGTCACCGATTCGACCGCATGGCGCACCGCCGCCGCATCCGCGCCATCCGGCGCGAGACGCAGATAGTGATCCCAGCTCGTGAGCGCTTCCTGGTAATCGCCGCGCCACGCGGCGCAGCAACCCGTTTCCAGGTGCACTGCCGGCTCGAGCGCGTCCGCCTGCAGCGCACGACGCAACTCTTCCTGCGCTTCGTCGTGACGCCCGGCCCGCGTGAGCGCGCGCGCCAGCACGAGCCGCGGCATCGTCGCGCCATCGAGTCCGGCGACGGCCAATCGCGCTTCGGCGACCGCGCGATCGCATTCGTTGGCCTTGAGCGCTTCGCGCGCGCGCTCGAGGTGTGCGTGCGCCTGCGCCGCGGCCGGCGCCGACGCGCCGTTGGATGCGGTGTCGCGCAGCGCGACCACGCCGGTGGTGACGAGGCCGTACGCGATGCGCGCCACGTCGAACTCGCTGCGCGCGAGCTCGGCGGCGATCGCGCGGAGGTCGCGCGCGCCGTCGATTTCCGACAGCACTTCCCACTCGTTCGGCAGCAAGTCCAGCTGCGCAGCGTGATCGTCCGTCACCGCGCACAGCGACGGCACGACGCCCAGGTGCGGGATCTTGCCCTCGATGCGCGACCACTCATCGATGCGCCGCGCGCCTTCCATGAGCAGCGACTCGGTGGAGATCCGAATGGTCGCTTCGGCGGGCACGGCCAGCACCTCGCGCTCCTCGAACGAGAAGAACCCTTCCCGCCACGACATGAGCTCGAACACCACCTCTTCGACCTGGAACCGCACCTGCCGCTCGAGCTCGCGGCGCGTCACCGCGCCCGACTCGACGAGGATCTCGCCCAACCGGCGCCCGTCGCCCGATTTCGTCTGCGCGTCGCGCGCCCGGGCGAGGTCGCCCTCGGAGATCTTGCCCGCGCGGAGCAGCAGCTCGCCTAACGGGTGTGGGTTGCTGCGGATCGCGGCGTAGATCACCGCGCCCCGCTCGAAGTACACCGTGCCCTGGTTGTCGCGCAGCAGCGACGTGACCGTGAGCGTGCCCGTCTTCCGGCTCAGGTCGAGCAGCTGAAACACATCGTGGATGCCCAGCTCGCGAAGCGGCCCCTCGATCGCCATCAGGCCACCTCCTGCCGGCTGCGGAAGATGCGCAGCAGGTCGGCTGCCGTCCGCGCTTCGCGCTGCGCGCGTCGCGCGTACGAGCTGTCCGGTGCGACGTCCACCACCTCGTTCCAGAGCGCGATCGCTTCACGATAGCGGTGACGGTCGGCGAGGATCACGCCCTGCAGCAGCAGCGCGCCCGGATGCTTCGGATCGAAGCGCAGGACGCGATCCACGGCGCGCGCCGCATCGGTGCTGCGATCCAGCTCGAGCAGCGTCTCGGCGAGCGCGAGCAGCGCATCGATATTGTACGGATCGCGCTGCAGCAGATCGACTAACGGAGTGATCGCGTCCTTCGCCCGGCCGAACCGGCGCCGCACGTCGGCCAGGGCCAGCGTGGCTTCGACATACGTGGGCACCGCCTCGAGCGCGGCGAGCAGCTCGACGTCCGCGCCGGGACCGTCGCCGCGTTGGGCGAGCAGCAGCGCGAGGTCGTAGTGCACCACGGCAAAATCCTGATCGAGGTCGAGCGCGTTCCGGTAGGCGAGGATCGCGCCGTCCACGTCGCCCGCCGACCGCGCGATGTCGCCGACCTGCTTGAGCACGTCGGCGCGCGCCGGTGCCAACCGCTGCGCCTGGCGCAGCAGCTCGAGCGCGGCGTCCGACTCGCCGGTTTCCGCACGAGCGCGCGCCACCAACAACAGCGATTCGACGCTCGACGGATCGGCCGCTAGCAGGCGCTCGGCCACGTCGCGCGCCTCGGCGGCACGATGCAGCATGAGCAGCGCGCGCGTCTCGCCGGCAAGGGCGCGCGGCACCGTGCCGTTCACGCCGCGCGCCTGACGGTAGCGCTCGAGCGCTTCGCCGTGGAATCCCTGGCGCGCGAACAGGTCGCCCAACATGGTGAGTCCCGTCGCCGCGTCGCCGCCCCGGCCTAACGCACGGTTGATTTCCGCCGCCGCGCGGTCGAGCATGCCCTTCGCCAGATACTCGGCGCCCATCGCGTACGGATTGTCCAACGGCACGATCGGTGTGCGCACCGGCGTGTGCTGCTTGAGCTCGGAGAACAGCGTGTCGAGCGACTTGGGATCGAACGAGAACGTCTCGACGGCCCCGTCCGCGTGCCGCGCCCCCTCGAGATCCGGCGCGATCGAGAGGTCTGGATCCTCGTACTCGAGATCGATCGCCAGCTCGAACTTCTGCGCCACGTAGAATGGCTCGAGCTCGAGTCCGCGCTTCGTCGCGCGCAGCGC
>DASVAC010000032.1:0-2312 GCA_036376535.1 Gemmatimonadaceae bacterium
CGCGGCGCCGAGCCATGCGCTGAGCAGAAGCGCCGCGACGATCGGCGCGGCGTTCGTGCGGCTCACCCTCCACCCACGATGCGCGCCGTTCCGTTGAGGAACGGATTGGACACTTTTTCGCGCCCAATCGTGGTGACCGGCCCGTGCCCGGGGTACACGACCGTCGCGTCGCCCAACCCACTGATGCGTTCGAGCGACCGCGCGAGCTCGGCGCCGTTGCCTAACGGAAGATCCGTGCGGCCGATCGAGCCGGCGAACAGGCAGTCGCCCACGAAGGCCATCCCGTGTCCATGGATCACGACGTGTCCGGGCGCGTGCCCGGGCGTTTCGATCACGTCGAACTCGTGGCGGCCGAGGCGCAGCCGGTCACCTTCGTGCAGCTCGACGTCGGGCGGTGGCGGCTGTTCGGCATCGATGCCGAATGCGCGGGCCTGTTCCTCGGCGGCATCGTACAGCGGTTGGCCGTCGGGGTGCGCGTACACCGGAACATCCATCACACGCTTGATGCCGGCGATTCCGCCGACGTGATCGACGTGCGCGTGTGTGACCCAGATCGCGCGCAGGGTCGCGCCCGATTGTTGGACGGCGCGCAGCAATCGGTCGGGCTCGTCACCGGGATCGATCAGCACGCACTCGCGCGCACCAGTGCACACCACGAGAAACGTATTCTCTTGAAACGGCCCAACGGTAATCGTCTCGACGCGCACGCCTACGCGGCTCCGACCTTGCGATCCTGAGCAGCGGGAGCAGCGTCGCGCAACGCGGCCAGATACTTTTCCGCCGCGATTGCCGCCGTCGTCGCGTCGCCCGCCGCCGTCGTGACCTGTCGCGTGAGCTGCGACCGCAGATCTCCCGCCACGAACAGTCCGGGAATGGAGCTCTGCATGTTGGTGTCGGTCACCACGTAGCCGGAGGCATCGTGCGCGAAGTGCTCGGCGATGATTCCCGTGTTAGGCCGGAAGCCCACGAACACGAAGATGCCGGTCACCGGCAGGTTGCGCGTTTCGTTGGTCAGCACGTTGCGCAGCACGAGGTTGTCCACCAGACCGTGCGTGTCACCCTCGATGATCTCGACCACCGTGTCCCAGATGATCTCGATCTTCGGGTTCTCGAACACGCGCTGCTGGATGATCTTCGACGCGCGCAGATCGTGGCGCCGGTGGATGAGGTACACCTTCTCGGCGTAGCGCGTGAGGAAATCGCTTTCCTCCGCAGCCGCATCGCCGCCGCCCACGACCGCGATCGTGTGTCCCTTGAAGAACGCGCCGTCGCAGATCGCGCAGTACGACACACCCTTCCCCGCGTACTCGGCTTCGCCCGGAACGCCGAGCTTCACCGGCGTGCCGCCCGACGTGATGATCACCGCCGGCGATCGATAGACGTCGCCCGCATCGGTGGTCGTCTCGAACGTGCCGTTGGGCATCCGCCGCACGCTTTCCACCGAGATGCCTAACTGAAGCTCGGCCCCGAATTTCCGCGTGTGCTCCTCGAGCTTCTGCGCCAGCTCCCAGCCTTCGATGCGCTCGAAGCCCGGATAGTCCTCGATGAGCTCCGTATTGAGCAGCTCGCCGCCCGCGGCACCGCGCTCCAACAGCGCGGTGCGCAGCATCGCGCGTCCGGCATAGAGTCCGGCTGTCAGCCCCGCCGGCCCGGCGCCAACGATCACCACGTCGTAGTCGTGTCTCTGGCCCACCGCGATTGCTCCTTCTTTTGGTTGACGGGACCGGCCTCGGTTCCCGCGCCATCCCGAACGGTCGCCATCATCGGCGACATTTTCCTACAACACGTAAAGATAAAGCGCCGGAAAGGCCGTCGCCGTTCCTGGCGAACATGGGGTAGTGGTTCGGGTCCCCAGCGGATTCTGAAAGTCCCCAATGGACAGGTATGTTCGGATGCGCTCCGCTCGTTGCGTTGGCACTATGCTCATGAGGAAACGGACAAAGCACGAACACACCGGACAAAGCACGGTCAGGAACAACAGAAAGAATTGCGTCCGGGCCGCGGGCCGTGTGCACGCGATTTTGGTCCCTAACGGACGGCCTTTGTGCCTTTTTCTTGTCCGTGCTTTGTCCGGTGTGCCCGTGCTTTGCCCGTTTCCTCATGAGCGTAGAGGCCAGCATAGTTCAATGGATTGGGGGTTCAAATTGACCCACTAAGGGGTAGAGAGTTCACCTCGGCACCGGCACGCGCATGGTGGGCTTCCTCGCTCTGGTTGACACGGATCAGATCTGATAACTACACGGATCACAGCGGATCGCTCGGCGGCGGCGGCGAGGTCGTACTGGCACGTCGTGTCCGGTGTTGTTGGTGAC
>DASVAC010000033.1:0-2850 GCA_036376535.1 Gemmatimonadaceae bacterium
TCGCCGCGCATGGCGATGAGTGGACTCACGCGCGCGGCCAGGCGGGCCGGCAGGTAGCTGGCCGCGAGCGCGACCGTCGCCAGCACGAGCGCCACCACGACGAAGGACGCCGGATCCGCGGGCCCGATGCCGAACAGCCACGAGCGGATGAGATGCGCGGCGAACAGCGCGCCCACCGCACCGATGGCGATGCCGGCGGCGGCGAGCGCGACCCCTTCACCCAACACGAGGCGCAGCACCGCGCCCGGTTGCGCGCCGAGTGCCACGCGGAGTCCCATCTCCTGCCGGCGTTGCGTCACCGAATACGAGACGACGCCGTACAGGCCTAACGCAGCCAACAGGAGGGCGGCGGCGGCGAACACGCCCATGAGCACGCCGTTCAGCTTCGGCTGCGCCACCGACTGATCGACGATCGACTGCAGGGTCTGCACGTTGTAGATGGGCAGGCCCGGATCGATGTGGTGCACCGCTTCGCGGACGATCGGCGCGAGCGACGCGGCGTCGCCGCGGCCGCGCACCACGAGCGTCATGGTGTGGAACAGGCGCACAGACCGCCGCATCGAAACGTAGACCACGGGCGCGGGCGGCGATGCGAGACTGGTTTGCGCGGCGTCGTTCACCTCGCCCACGATCTGATTGCCGGTGGGCTGCGTGTTGAACGCGATCTGCTGGTCGATCACGCTCGCGTTGGGCCAGAAGGTGCGCGCGGCCGTGTGGCTCAGCACGATCGTCGGGGCGGCTTCGTCCCATGCGACGTCGTGGCCGCCGATCATGCGCATGCCCATCGCCTGGAAAAATCCCGGCGTCACGAAGCGAATCGTGCTCATGAGCGGATCGTTAGGCGGACGCGGCGGCTGGCCGACCAGGCGGATCGACGTGAACACGCCGCCGCCCACCAGGGGCGGCGTGTCGGTAGCGCCCGCGGCGACGATGTCCGGCCGCGCCGACAGGTCCGTGAGCAGCGACCGATAGAATGCGATGCCGGTGGAGTCCGGATAGCCGGCGCCGAGTGTGATCTGCGCGGTGATCGTGTGCTCGGGACGGAATCCGGGGTCCACGCGCATCATGCGGGCGAGGCTCTGCGCCACGAGCACGGCGCACACGGCGAGCACGACGGTGAGCGACAGCTCGCCCACCACCAGCAGGCGCCGCGAGCGGTGCGCGCGGCCGTCGCCGGTATTGCCGTGGCCGCCGTCGCGCAGCGACTTGCCGAACGACGGCAGGCTCGCCCGCACCGCGGGCCACACGCCGAAGAGCACGGCGGCGCAGAGGCTCAGGCCTAACGCGAACGCGATCACGGACGCGTCGAGACCGAAGCCGCCGGCGCGCGGAATCACGCCGGCCGGGATGGCGCCGCGCAAAACGCGCAGCGCGACGCCGGCCAAGGCGACGCCGATCACGGCCCCGGCCAACGCCAGCAGCACGCTCTCCACCACGAGCCGTGCGACCAACCGCCCGCGCGATGCACCCAACGCTTGTCGCACCGCGATCTCGCGGCCGCGCGCCGCGCCGCGTACGAGCAGCAAGTTGGCGACGTTGGCACACGCAATGAGCAGCACGAGCATCGCGGCGCCCAACAGCACGAGCAACGGCCCGCGCGTGCCTACCGAGAGGTCGTCGCTCAGCGGGAACACGCTCGCCGTCCAGCCCGCGATCTCGGGATGCTCGTGCGCGACCTGCACCTCGGCGGCAGAGAGATCGGCGCGCGCCGCGTCCAGCGTCACGCCCGCGTTGAGGCGCGCGATCGCGCCGAACAGGTGCTGCGCGTGTCGCTCGACGGACGGATACGACGTGAACTCGACGACCGTCATCACATCGAGCGGCGCGCCCACGAACGCCGGGCCCAACAACTCGGCGTCGCGCGGCAGCACGCCTACCACCGTCCGCAACCGGCCGTTGATCGAGAGCTGCGCGCCGAGCGCCGATCGGCTGCCGCCGAAATGCCGCTGATAGAATCCGTAGCTGATGAGGACCGCGTTGCTCGTCTCGCCGCGCGCGTCGTCGGGACCGAACGACCGACCGAGCATCGGGTGCACGCCTAACACATCGAGGAAGTTGGGCGACACCATCAGGGACGTGGCGCTCTCCGGACCGTCGCGGCCGGCAATGCTCGTGAGGCCGCCGGCGTACAGCGCCATGTCGCTGAACGAGTGCGTGCGGTCGTGCCAGTCGCGAAAGTCCGGCATCGAGACGCCAAACCGCGGCACGCTCTTGTCCGGATTGGTGTCCCACAGAGAGACGATGCGGCTGCCGTCGGCGAACGGCAGCGGCCGCAACAGCACGGCGTCCACTACGCTGAAGATTGCCGTGTTCGCGCCGATACCGAGCGCGATGGTGAGCACGACGATGGCCGTGAACAGCGGATAGGCGCGCGCCGACCGCCACGCCAATCGCGCATCCTGCGCGAGGAACTCCGACCAACGGCTCAGAGGATGCGTCTGGCGGCGACCGCGACCGGCGTGCATGCGTTCTCCTGGTTGGTCGACGACAACGTGCCTCGAGGCACGCGGATGTCAACCCGGTTTGACGGGACTCTTACGTGAGTCGGGCATCTCGACGCCCAAGCGATGCAGATCGCGCTCCGCGTCGCGCACCCACGATGCATTGGCGCGCGGATTGGCCGGACTCGGATGCAACACGCCGCCCGTGATGACGCCTTCCGGGATCACGTGGCGCACGCGGGATTCGGCGAATCGGCCCAGCCCCGCAACGACGCGCGGCGACAAGGCGTCGATGCACCGCGCGAGCGCACGATCGCACGCCGCGTAGAGCGCGCGCTGCTCGGCCGCCGGCAGCTTGTCGGGCGTGCGGTTGCGTCCACTCGCTTCCATGAACACGAGCGGACAGTAG
>DASVAC010000034.1:0-3516 GCA_036376535.1 Gemmatimonadaceae bacterium
CGCGGCGCCCTCCACGGCTACGCCATCACCCAGCACATCCAGCGCGGATCCGCCGAGCTCCTCCGCGTCGAAGAAGGGTCGCTCTACCCCGCGCTGCACCGCATGGAGCAAGCGGGATGGATCCGCGGGCGCTGGGGCACCACCGAGAAAAATCGCCAGGCGCGCTTCTACACCATCACCGCCGCCGGCCGCCGCCAGCTCGCCCAGGAGCAGGAGAGCTGGGAGCGCCTGACGGATGGCGTGAGCCGCGTGTTGCGCTTCGCCTAACGGACCGACGTCGCCGCCATCCTTGAGCCCGAGACCGGAGCGTCCCATGTCCTGGTTCCACCGCCTCGCCAACACCATGCGCGCTCGCGCCCTGTCGCGCGACCTCGATCGCGAAATGGCGTTTCATCTCGCCGAGCGCAGCGACGACCTCAGGGCGCGCGGCCTGAACGCGGACGCCGCCTCGCTCGAAGCGCGCCGGCGCTTCGGCAACCGCACCGTGCACACCGAGCGGACGCACGATCGCGACGTCGTCGTGTGGCTCGAGTCGCTCCTCGCCGACACGCGCTATGCCGCGCGAACGCTCGTCGCCAACCCCGGCTTCACCGCCGTCGCCGTCCTCTCGCTTGCGTTAGGACTCGGCGCCAACACCGCGATCTTCTCCCTCGCCAATGCCGTCGTGTTGCGGTCGCTTCCGGTCCGCGATCCGCAACAACTCATGATGGTCGAACCGCGCGACAGAGCGCACCCGGGGAAGAAGCCGGCCCAGGATGTCTATTTCACGAATCCGATCTGGGAAGACATCCGGGACCACACGCACATCTTTTCCGGCGCCTTCGCCTACAGCGATCGCACCTTCAATCTGGCGAACGGCGGCATCGTCCGGCCCACGAGCGGTGCCCTCGTGAGCGGCGCCATGTTCAATGTCCTCGGCGTTAGGCCGATAGCCGGGCGCGTGCTCGCCACGGCCGACGATGTCCGCGGATGCGGCGGCGTCGTGGTGGTCAGTGGCGGATTCGCCACGCGCGAGCTGGGCGGCGCGACGGCTGCCGTTGGCCGGACGCTCTCGATCGACGGCCATCCGATGGAAGTCGTCGGCGTCAGCGATCCGCGCTTTTTCGGGCTGCAAGTCGGCCGGAAGGCGGATGTGTACGTGCCCTTGTGCGCCCTCGATCTGCTCGACGGCCGCGCGAGTCTCGATGAGCGGTCGCGCTGGTACTTGCAAATCGTCGGCCGCGCGCCCGGCCTAACGGCCGAGGCCGTCAGCGCCAAGCTTGCGGCGGCGGCGCCAGGCATCATGGAAGCCACGCTGCCGACCAACTGGTCGCACGCAAACCAGACGAACTACCTGACCCGGTCGCTCGGCGTGCGGTCCGGAGCGAATGGATTCTCGGAGCTGCGCAACGCGTACGCGCATCCGCTGTGGCTGCTCATGGCGGCCGTCGCCCTGGTCCTCCTCATTGCGTGCGCGAACATCGCCAATCTGTTGGTCGCGCGCGGCGCCGCGCGCCAGCGCGAGATCGCGATCCGCGTCTCGCTCGGCGCGGGCCGCGCGCGCGTCATGCGCCAACTGCTCACCGAAAGCGTCCTGCTCGCGCTCATCGGCGCGGCACTCGGCGCGCTCTTCGCGCGCTGGGCCGACCGCGTCATCGTCGCGTGGATCGCAACACGGCGCACGCCCGCGGCGCTCGACCTGTCGCTCGACTGGCGCGTGCTCGGCTTCATGGTCGGCGTTGCGTTAGTCACCGCGATCCTCTTTGGGCTCCTGCCCGCCTGGCGCGCGACGCGGATCGATACGCAGTCGACGTTGAAGGCCGGCGGTCGCACACTGGCCGCGGGGCGTCGTCAGCGCATGAGCCGTCCGCTCGTCGCCGCGCAGCTCGCGCTGTCGCTCGCGCTCGTCACGAGCGCCGGTCTGCTGCTCGCATCGTTCCGCAATCTCACCGACGTGGACCCGGGGTTCCGCCGCGACGGGATGATCATCATACAGACCGACTTTTCGCGTGCCGCGGCCGACACAGCGCGCTTGCCGTCGATGGAGCATCAAGTACTCGATCGTCTCCGCGCGATCCCGGGAGTACAGAGCGCGAGTCAATCCGCGTTCACCGCGATGAGCGGAACCGGTTGGAACGACATCGTCATCTCGCCCGGCTGGAGCGGCGGCGACACGAAAGACTCGCTGTCGTACTTCAACGAGGTGGGCGACGGCTTTTTCTCGACGATGGCCACGCCGCTGCTCGCGGGTCGCACGTTCACGCCGGCCGACATCGGCCGATCCGACGTCGTCGCCGTCGTGACGCTCACGTTTGCGCGGCGCTTCTTCGGCGTGAGCAACCCGATCGGGCGCACCTTTCGCACGCCGGTCGGCGACTCGGCGTCGCCGCCGTATCAAATCATCGGCGTCGTGGGCGACAGCAAGTACAACTCGCTCGACGAAACGACCTCGCCGATCGGCTACGTTCCGTTAGGCATGAAGGGCGGGCTGCCGGCAAGCTGGATGACCTGGAGCTACGAGCTGCACACCGATCTCCCGTTGTCGAGCATCGTCCCGGCGGCACGCGACGCCATCGGCCAAGTGAGCCCCGCGATCGGACTGGACGCGACGACCGTCTCGGCGCAGGTCGAGGCGACGCTGGCGCGTCCGCGGCTCCTCGCCACGCTGTCGAGCTTCTTTGGTGCGCTCGCGCTCGTGCTCGCCGTGGTTGGACTGTACGGCACACTCGCGTACGACGTCACGCGCCGTCGCAACGAGATCGGCATTCGGATGGCCTTGGGCGCCGCCTGGCGTGACGTGGTCCGCCTCGTGCTCGGCGACGCGGGTCGGGTCGTCGCTGTTGGAGTCGTCCTCGGGGCGCTCCTCTCGCTCGTTGGAACGCGCTTCGTGGCGTCGCTGCTCTACGGCGTGGCTCCGCGCGATGTGCGTACCTTGGTCTGGTCGATACTCGTGCTCGCGCTGACCGCGCTTATGGCCACGATGCTCCCGGCGTGGCGCGCTGCCCGAACGGATCCGACGGAGGCGCTGCGCGAAGAATGATCGGCCGCCAGACGGGCGAATAATCCGCCGCTTGTAACGCGGCCGTCCGACGGTCAGTTTTCACGGGTTATGCCCGACGAGCGGTTGATCGTTCGCGGCGCCCGCGAACACAATCTCAAGAACATCGACATCGCGATTCCCCGCGACCGATTGACCGTGATCACCGGTCTGTCGGGCTCGGGGAAGTCGTCGCTTGCCTTCGACACGATCTACGCCGAGGGACAGCGGCGCTACGTCGAGTCGCTGTCAGCGTACGCGCGCCAGTTCCTCGGCTTGATGGAGAAGCCGGATGTCGACGCGATCGAAGGCCTCTCGCCGGCAATTTCGATCGAGCAGAAGTCGGCGGGACACAACCCGCGATCCACCGTCGGCACGGTCACCGAGATCTACGACTACCTGCGCCTGCTGTATGCTCGAGTGGGCACGCCGCACTGTCCCAACTGCGGTCGCGCCGTCGAACGGCAGAGCGCGACGCAGATTGCCGACACGATTCTGTC
>DASVAC010000035.1:0-2920 GCA_036376535.1 Gemmatimonadaceae bacterium
ATTCGTCTTCGGCTGCCCGAGAAGCTGGCGCGAACGCTCGTGGCGTCGGAGCTGCCGGCGTTCGACCGGCCGGTGCGATTCGTCGTCACGCGCGGCCAGCGCGGCGCGGTTCGCGCGACGACGCTCGAGGAGTTGCAGGAGCTGCTCGATCTGCCATGGTCGCCGGGCGAGCCCGCGCACGATGGGCGGGAGCGCCACCGCGGCGCGCCGCGCCATCAGCGACACGACCGGCGCGGGCGGCGCCGCCGCTAGTGTCGCTGTTCGAAAGTTCGGTGACGTGGAAAGGCGCGGAGTCCGTCATTCGTTGTTCGTTGCGTGCTTGCCGACCCGTCGCCCGTCATGCGTTGTTCGTGATCAGCGCTGATCCGAGCGAAAATGATGCGGCCGGAGGCCGACCGGTCATGGACGGTCGCGGCGAGACGGCCGTCGCCGGATGACGAACAACGAAGGACGGACTACGGGTAGGAAAGCACGAAACGAACAACGAAGGACGGACCGAATCCGGCGCCAGGAACTGAGCCTCGCTGGGAGGTCAATCGCTTCGATGGGCCGGAGAACGCGCACTATTCCTGCCGCGAGATGTTTCGTCGCCGCAATTCCGAACGGGAGCACTAGCCGCCGCGATTTCCGTTAGGCCTCGGCAGGCGGGTCGTCGACGTCGGTGGCGTAGCGCTCTTCGCGGAACGGCACAAAGCCGCGCGCCCGATAGTTAGGCAGAGCGTGCGGGCTGTCGAGCGTGCAGGTGTGCAGCCAGACGCGTCGCGCACCGTCCGCCCAGGCCTGTCTGACCGCTCGCGTGAGAAGCTGTTTGCCCCAGCCCTGTCCGGTCCGCTCCGGCATGAGACCGAAGTACACGATCTCCGTGTCGCCGGATTCGGTGCGCCGGAGCTCGAAGTAACCGGCGGGCGCGCCACCCAGCCATGCCACCCATAGCGTCACGCCGGGCGTCGCCAGGTAGCTCACGATTTGCGCGTCGCTCCAGTCCAAGCGATCTCGCCAGTAGTGCCGGCGCCCAACTTCGGAATACAGGTAGCGGAAAAACGAGGGTGGGCATGCATCCACGCGCGCAACCTGCAGTCGGTCATCGCCCTCCGCGCCGCGAAGCTGGCCCGGCTCGGTGAGCTCCAGGTAGGTGCGCGTGACGGTTACGGAGGGCATGTGCTTGGGCGGAAGCCGAGGTTGGTCCGGAAGATAACGTGGCCAGGGCGGGTCGATGGGGCTGTAGACCGCGCGGTCCAGATTTGGCGGTTAGAGAATCGTCAACGCCATGTACGAGATTTGATAACTATAATGTAACGCATTGTCTACAAAGGATTTATAAGCTACAACGTGGGGCCATTGCCTTTTGGACCGATCGGTCTTATCATAGGTCACCATGAAAGATCGCCGAATGCAGATCGTGGAGGCCGCGACAGCCGTGATGGGTCGCCAAGGATTCCAGCAAACGTCCGTCGAGGACGTGATTCACGAAGCTGGGCTCTGCGGCAAAGGCCACTTCTATCACTACTTCAAGTCGAAGGAAGAACTCGGCTACGCGGTGTTGCTCCACCAGTTCGATGTGTTCGCCGAAAGCGGTCTCGCGGTGCTGCGAGATCCCATGCTGCCTCCGCTGGCCCGGTTAGACGAGTTCATCGACTGGATCGTGGAAAGCCACGCCGAGCGCGGCTGCTGCGAGGGTGTGAGCCCATGCGGCGCGCTGGCAACCGAAATGGCCGAGCAGCATGAAGGATTCCGCAAGCACGTCGACGCGCTGTTCGAGCGATGGACCGGCCAGTTGCAAGCGCTGTTCTGGGAAGCACGACCGCAGATGGTAGATGATGTCGATACGGAAGCGTTAGCACGATTTATCGTCGCCACCCTCGAAGGCGCGCTCTTCATGTCCCGCGTGAAACGCGACGTCGTCGTTCTCGAGGATGTGGCAACTGGTCTCAGGCGTTTCGTGATGTGCCATGTTCGAGCGGACGACCGGCGCGAGAGCGCGGTCCGAGATCTGGTGAGCACGGAGCGGTCGGTGGGGAAGGAGAGTGGCCGATGATGACAAAAGAGAGAACGCAGTCGCGCGAGGACCTGGCTCCTCTGCGCGCTCGGTCCACCGAGGCCGCGGCACCGGTGGTCGAAATAGAGAGCGCTCCGACCGATCCGCGCGAGCGTCGCGCGATGTTCGAGGCGGAGGTGCTGTCACAGTTGGACGCGTTGTTCAGCTTCGCGCTCAAGTTGTCGCACGCGCGGGATGAGGCCGAAGACCTCGTCTCCGAGACCGTGTTGCGGGCGCTCGAGCGCTGGGAGCAGTACCGCCTGGGGACGAACGCGCGCGCGTGGTTGTTCACGATTCTCTATCACGTGTTCGTTAGTCGCCGCCGTCGCGTCACGTCGCGCGAGTTGCCGCTGCCGGAGGAGATCGACGGCTGGTCGGGCAGCGAGGTCGTCGGCGAGGCGGACCCGGAAGGCCAGTTCTACGATTCGTTCGTGGACGACGAGGTGACGCGAGCGATCGACGCATTGCCGGAGGAGTATCGCACAGCGGTCGTGCTCAGTGATCTGCACGGGCTGCGGTACGCGGAGATCGCCGAGATTCTCGGCGTGCCCGAAGGAACGGTGAAGTCGCGACTCTTCCGCGGACGCCATATCCTGCAGAAGAAGCTCGTCGATTACGCGACCGAGATGGGCTACATCAAGGGTCGCGGGCCGCAAGCGGTAAGCGTCTAAAACAGAACTAATTTCCCGAAGCCGGTGTCGCGCGCGAGCGCGGCACCGGCTTTCGTGTTTTCAGCGGCTGACCACGAGCCGGTCTTCGGTGAGCTTGCGGCGATGTCGCGCGGCCTTCGCGCGATTGCCGCACGATGCCATGTCGCACCAGCGGCGTCGCCCGTTTTTCGTTCCGTCGAAAAACACACGGGGACAGCGCTGATCGGCGCAGCGG
>DASVAC010000036.1:0-56585 GCA_036376535.1 Gemmatimonadaceae bacterium
AACCTCGACCGGTTCTCGCTGCAGGGCGACCTGCTCATCGACGACATCCAGATCGACGCGCAGGATCGCAAGAACTTCCCCGATCTGTTTGGCTGGAACGTGCGCGGGACATATGCGCTGTCGCTGCCGGTGCCGACGAATGTCGGCCTGCAGTACAGACGTGTGAGCGCGTTCACGTATCTCGAATCGTTCTACACCGCCACGTGGCAGCAGTACGACCAGCCGGTGGGCTCGGAGTTAGGCCCCGATGCCGACATGGCGCGCGCGTTCGCGGACGTGTGGCCGACGGGCAAGTTTCACCTGTCCGCCGGGATCTCGAAATGGCGCCGCGGCGACCAGCGGATCAGCCATCGGCCACCTCCGCCGCGCTTCGGGCACGCGGGCGCGCCATTCCCGTTTGCGAGCGGCGACACGCCCGACGTGCAGAGCGCGTGGATGGGCGACGCCAGCGTGCAATGGCTCGGCGCGATCGTCCCGCTCACGCTCGAGGTCCAGGGTGCGCGCGTGACGAACGTGAACAACGTCGCGACGCCGACGGGCACGTACGGGCGCGTGCAGCTCGTGGCGACGTACCGATTCCGCTATCCTTGATCGCCAGGCTCGGTCGTGATTCGACGGCCGGCGCGGCGCGATGACACGATGCCCATACCGCGATTTTCATGACTGTGCTCCGCCAAGACATTCGCCTCGCGCTCCGGCTGCTCCGTCGCGCGCCGGGCTTTACTGCAGTCGCCGTCCTCACGCTCGCGCTCGCAATTGCCGCAACGACCACGATCTTCGGCGTGGTCGACGCCGTGATCATTCGGCCGCTTCCGTTCGCCGACCCCGGGCGCCTGGTGCGCATCCAGGAGACCACGCCGCACGGCGAGGTGTTCACGGCGTCGGAGCCCGACTACCTCGACTTTGCGGCGCAGAATCGGACGCTCAGCGGGCTGGCCGCGTTCAAGCCGGCCGACGCAGTCCTAACGGGCGCCGGCGAGCCACTGCGTTTGCACGCCGTAGCCGCGAGCGCCAACCTGTATCCGCTGCTCGGCGTGCGTCCGGCGATCGGCCGCGGCTTTGCGTTGGACGAGGACCTGCCTGATGAGCCGTCCTCGGTCGTCGTGTTGAGCCACGCGCTTTGGCGCTCGCGGTTCGGCGGTGACTCGGGGATCGTCGGCCGCCCGATCACCATCGACGGGCGCGCGCATACGGTGATCGGTGTCATGCCGGCGACCTTCCGGTATCCAGAAGCAGACGCGTATCTCCCCTTGCACGCGAGTGCGCGCTCCGACCGCACGGACCACTGGCTCGAGCTCGTGGGGCGCCTGCGGCCTGCGACCACCGCGGGCGCGGCCGAGGCGGATCTCGCGCGCGTCGCGCGCGGCATCGGCGCCATCAATGCGACGAGCGTCGGCTGGAGCGTGCGGCTCGGGCCGCTCTCCCATGCGCTCGTGGACGACGCGTTTCGTCGCGCGGGATGGGTGCTGCTCGCGGCTACTGGCGTGCTGCTGCTCCTCGCGTGCGCGAACGTGGCCAATCTTCTGCTGGCGCGCGCCACGACGCGCCAGGCGGAGCTCGGCATCCGCGCGGCCATCGGCGCCAGCGACTCGCGGCTCGTGCGCCAACTCTTCACCGAGAGTGCCGTGCTCGTCGCGATTGCCGGTGTGATCGGGCTGGTGGGCGCGGGCTGGGGGATCGCGGCTGTGCACGCGTTCGGCGCGGCCCGCATCCCGCGCCTCGATGAAGTGACGCTCGACGCGCGCGTGGTGCTGGCCGCGTTAGGCGTGAGCGTTCTCACGGGATTGGGCTGTGGCCTCGCGCCGGCGCTGCGCGCCGCGCGCCTCGATCCGGCGTCGGCGCTGGCCGAGGGCGGCGCACGCGCAGGGGTCGCACGCCGTCACCGGCGCGTACGCGATGCACTCGTGGTCCTCCAGATTGCGCTGTCGACCGTGTTGCTCGTGAGTGCGGGGCTGCTCTTGCGCAGCTTCGCGCGCCTGTCCAATCTGCACACCGGATTCGACGCCGCGCACGCGGTGGCGGTGAACGTCTCGGTGCCGCCCGGCCGTTACGACGAGGCGCAGCAGGTCCTTTTCTTCGATCGCCTAACCGAGCGCCTCCGGGCGCTACCGAGCGTACGCGCCGTGGGTGCCACGGCCGTGGACCCGTTCAGCGGCTGGAATCTCGTGAACGACGTGACGCCGGAAGACCGCGCTGCGGTCGCGCCGGCGACCGGCTACATGCAGGCCGGGTGGCGCAGCGTCACGCCGGCGTTCTTTGCCGCGATGGGCATCCCGCTGGTGCGGGGCCGAGTGTTCGATGAGTCCGACGGGCCCAACGCTCCGCCGGTCGCCATCGTCTCGGGCCGGCTTGCCCACGCCATGTGGCCTGACGAGGACGCGGTCGGCAAGCGGCTCTACTGGGGCGGCACCACCGGCACGCCGCGCACCATCGTGGGCGTAGTCGGCGACATCCGCGACGTCGCGCCGGAGCGGGACGCCGAACCCATGCTCTTTCTTCCGCACGCCCAGGTCGCCATGCCGTCGATGACCATCGTCGTCCGAACGGACGGGCCGGCCGACGTCATGGCTGGCGTGGTTCGAGACGCCATCCAGCAGCTCGATCCGCTCCTGCCGGTACCGTCTGTCCATCCGCTCGCGCAAAACCTCGACGCTGCGCTGGCGGTGCCACGTTTCCATGTGCTGCTCATGGGTACCTTCGCGGCACTCGCTCTGGCGCTCGGCGCATCCGGCATTTCGGCCGTGATCGCGTTCAACATTGCGCGGAGGCGACACGAGATCGGGATCTGCCTCGCGATTGGCGCGGACCAATCGACCATCGTGGCGAGCTTCGTAAAGTCCGGCCTGTCGCTCGCCTCGGTCGGGCTGGCTGTGGGCCTCCTGGGATCATGGGCCGCAACGCGCTTTCTGCGCGGCCTTCTCTACGGTGTGGCTCCCGACGACGCACTCACCTTCATCGTCGTCGCCGCGGTGCTGGGCACTGTGGCGCTCCTGGCGAGCGGGATTCCGGCGCGGCGTGCTGCACGGGTGTCGCCAACGGACGCCTTGCGCGCCGAGTGACGGCCTGGGCAGCCCTACGCATTGCCCGGCTTCCTGACCCCCGATAAGTTCAAGGGCTGGCGCCATATCGGTCAACAACCGAACTCAACAATACCACATCGTGCGGATCACAGTCGTCGGGACGGGCTATGTCGGTCTCGTTGTAGGCGCGTGTCTGGCGGAAACGGGAAGCGATGTCACGTGCGCCGACATCGATGAGCGGAAGATCAAAGGCCTCAAGCAAAACGTGCTGCCGATCTACGAGCCCGGGCTCGAGGATCTGGTCGAACGAAACCAACAACAGAAACGCCTCACCTTCACCACCGACGTCGGCGCCGCCGTCAAGAACGCCGAGGTGGTGTTCATCGCCGTCGGCACACCACCCGACGAAGATGGCTCGGCCGACCTGCGCCACGTACTCAGCGTCGCCGACCTCATCGGCCGCAACATGTCGCGCGAGATGGTCATCATCACCAAGTCCACCGTGCCGGTCGGAACCGCGAGCAAGGTGGCCGACGCCGTGGCGAAGAACGCGAAGTTCCCATTCCACATGTGCAGCAACCCCGAGTTCCTCAAGGAAGGCGCCGCAGTCGAGGACTTCATGCGCCCCGATCGCGTCGTGCTCGGCGTGGACAGTGACTACGCGCGATCGGTGATGGCCGAGCTCTATGCGCCATTCGTGCGCACCGGAAAGCCGATTCTGTTCATGGACATTCCCTCCGCCGAGCTCACCAAGTATGCGGCGAACGGCATGTTGGCCACGCGCATCTCGTTCATGAACGAGATCGCGAATCTGTGCGAGAAAGTCGGCGCCAACGTGGACAACGTCCGGAAAGGAATCGGGAGCGACGTGCGCATCGGTCCGTCGTTTTTATTCCCGGGGCCGGGCTACGGTGGCTCGTGCTTTCCCAAGGACGTGAAAGCGCTGCTGCGCACGGCCAACGAGAACAAGGCGTCGCTCAACGTGCTCGACGCCGTGGAGACGGCGAACGACCGCCAGAAGCACCGGCTGTTCGAGAAGCTCTCGTCGGTGATGCCCGATGGGTTGCGCGGGCGGAAGATCGCGGTGTGGGGACTGGCGTTCAAACCCCAGACGGACGACATGCGCGAGTCGCCCGCGCTCACGCTCATCGAGTCGCTGCTCGAGGCGGGCGCGACCGTCGTCGCGCATGACCCGGTGGCGATGCCCGAAGCGAAGCGCCGGTTAGGCGACAAGATCGGGTACGCCGACTCGAACTACGACGCGCTCGACGGCGCCGACGCGCTCGTCGTGGTCACCGACTGGAACCAGTTCCGCCACCCCGACTTCGAGCGCATCAAGACGTCGCTCGCGCGACCCATCGTGATCGACGGGCGGAACCTCTATCACCCCGACAAAATGGCGGCGTTAGGCTTCACGTACCGGTCCATCGGTCGCGGCCGCGAATGAGGGTGCTCATTACCGGAGCCGCGGGCTTCCTCGGCTCCCACTTGTGCGACCGGTTCCTGGCCGACGGGCACCAGGTGGTGGGCCTCGACAATTTCATCACCGGCCACGCCGACAACATCGCGCACTTCATCGGCCAGCCGAAGTTCGAGTTCGTCCGGCACAACATCTCGACGTACACGTACGTCGCCGGCCCGCTCGATGGCGTGCTCCACTTCGCGTCGCCGGCGAGCCCGATCGATTACCTCGAGCACCCCATCCCGACGCTCAAGGTCGGTGCGTTAGGCACGCACAACGCGCTCGGCCTCGCGCTGCACAAGCGGGCGCGGTTCTTTCTCGCTTCCACCTCGGAAGTGTACGGCGACCCGCTGGTGCACCCGCAGCCGGAAACGTACTGGGGCAACGTCAACCCCGTCGGCCCGCGCGGCGTGTACGACGAAGCCAAACGCTTCGCCGAGGCGATGACGATGGCCTATCATCGCTACCACAAGCTCGACACGCGCGTCGTCCGGATCTTCAACACGTATGGACCGCGCATGCGTCCGCGCGACGGGCGCGTCGTGTCCAACTTCATCGTGCAGGCGCTGGCCGGCGAGCCGATCACGATCTACGGCGATGGATCGCAAACCCGCAGCTTCTGCTACGTGTCCGACGAAGTGGAAGGCATCTATCGACTCTTCATGAGCGGCGACAGCGATCCGATGAACATCGGCAACCCCGTCGAGTACACCGTGCGGCAGCTGGCCGACGTGGTGCTCGAGCTGACGGGCGCGCGCGTGCCGGTCGAGATGAAGCCGCTGCCGGTCGATGATCCGAAGGTTCGCCAGCCGGACATCACGCGTGCGCGGGCCGTCCTCGGATGGGAGCCGACGGTCGGGCTCCGCGACGGCGTCGCCCGCACCATCGACTACTTCCGCTCGCTCGGCGCCGAGCGGTTAGGCGCGCATGGCTGAGCGGGTGTTGGTCACCGGCGCGGCCGGGTTCATCGGCTCGCACGTGGTCGATGCCCTGCTCGCGCGGGACGATCGTGTGTTAGGCGTCGACAACTTCGACGACTTCTACGACCCGGCGGTGAAGCGGGCCAACGTCGCGGATGCCTGCCGGTCGGCCGCGTTCACCATGGTCGACGCCGACGTGCGCGATGCCGCGGCGATGGCGCGCGCGGTCGAAGTCATCCAGCCGGACGTGATCGTCCACCTGGCCGCTCGTGCCGGCGTCCGCCCATCGATTGCCGCACCCGCGGTGTATGCCGACGTCAATGTCCGCGGAACCGCCGTGGTGCTCGAGGCCGCGCGCGTCGCCGGGATCGCCCGCGTGGTGGTTGCATCGAGCTCGTCCGTATACGGCAACGCCAGCCGGGTCCCATTCTCCGAGTCCGACGCCGCCGTCCAACCCGTGAGCCCCTACGCCGCGACCAAGCGTGCCGCCGAGCTGCTCTGCGAGACCTTCGCGGAGCTCGAGCCACGGCTCCGCATCGTGTCGCTCAGGTTCTTCACGGTGTACGGCCCGCGGCAGCGGCCCGACCTCGCCATACACAAGTTCGCTTCACTCATTTCGAGCGGTCGTCCGATTCCCGTGTACGGCGACGGCTCGTCGTCGCGCGACTATACGTACGTCACGGACACCGTGCAGGGTGTGCTGGCCGCGGTCGACCGCACGCGCAGGAACGACGTGCGGCACGAGCTGTTCAACCTGGGCGAGTCGCAAACCACGACGCTTGCGCAGCTCATCGCGCTGCTCGAGGACGCGCTCGGGCGCACGGCCACCATCGAGCGGTTGCCGCCGCAGCCAGGTGATGTTCTCTGTACGTTTGCCGATATTTCGCGCGCACGCGACACGCTCGGCTATGCGCCTGCGGTGCCGATTCAGGATGGCATCCCTCGCTTCGTCGCATGGTTTCGCGACACCGCAGGCCGCGGCGCTGCCGCGCCGCGGTGAACCGTCTCCTCGAATCCGGGTATCACCGCCGTCATGTTTGTGAACGCGCTACGCCGTACACTTCCAGTGCTTGCTCTCACGGGACTCGCCGCCTGTCACCGGCACCCGTTCATCCCCGCGAGCTTCCCGTCCAAGGCAGCTCTCTTTCAGGCATCACTGCAGCAGCTCAAGCTGCGGCATTGGGGCAATGCGGAGAACGGATTCGAGAAGCTGACTACCGATCTGCCGGCGCGCGATCCGCTCCTGCCCTCGGCGTACTACTACTTGGGCGAGGCGCACAGCGGCCAGAGAGAATACATCCTCGCGGCCCAGGCGTATTCGCGCGTGCCGGAGAGTTTCCCCGAAGACACGCTCGCCGGTCCCGCGACATACAAGACCGGCGTCTCGTACGCGAAGCTCTGGCGCAAGCCGTCGCTCGATCCCGACTACGGCCAGACGGCGATCAGCACGCTGCAGAGCTTCATCGCCGCGTATCCGGATTCGCCGCTCAAGCCGCGCGCCCAACAGGAAATCGACCGCCTAACGGAATGGTTGGCGATCAAGAACTACGACACCGGCATGTTCTATTATCGTCGGAAGGCGTACGACCCGGCGATCATCTACTTCAACGATGTCGAGCGCCTGTACCCGACCACGCAGCACGCGAAGCTGGCCCTCATCCAGCTCGTGAAGTCGTACAAGCAGATCAAGTATCCGGAAGAAATTGCGCAGACGTGCGCGACGCTCTACCAGAAGTATCCCGGCGACAATGAGGTGAAGGAGACGTGCGGACCGCCGCCCGCACCCGCGACGGCGACGCCGAAGCCCTGACCGCGGTGCGACTGGGGCTCTTCGGCGGGACGTTCGATCCGCCCCACGTTGGGCATCTCCTGGCCGCGAGCGATGCGTACGAAGCGCTGCACCTCGACCGGGTCGTGTTCATTCCCGCAGCGAGCCAGCCATTCAAGCAAGGCGTGGTGGCGGCATCCACGTCCGAGCGGCTGGCGATGCTGCGCCTCCTCGTGGCAGACGACGCGCGGTTCGAGGTCGACGCGATCGAAATCGACCGGGGCGGGTTATCTTACACGGTTGACACATTGGACGCGTATGCGGTCCGTCACCCGTCGTCGGAGCGGTACCTGTTGATCGGCGAAGACCTCGCCGCGCAGATCGCGACGTGGCGCCAGGCGGATCGCATCGCAGCGTTGGCGCAGGTAGTGGTGCTCGCGCGCGGTCTCGATGCCGACGTCGCGAGCGCACACGGCGGACACGACGCGTCGCCGGGGGCGGGCAGGCGGGAGCAGCCGGCCATGCCGCTCGTGCGGATTGCGACACGTCGCGTGGATGTGTCATCGAGCGAGATCCGCGCGCGCGTGCGCGCCGGGTTGTCGCTGCGAGGATTCGTGACTGAAGCAGTCGCCGATTACATTCGGGCGGCGGCGCTGTACCGATAGGGGAATGCCCACATGTTGAAGCCATTGCTCACCGCGGTCTTCGGCACGCGTCACGAACGCGAAATGAAGCGCGTTCAGCCGATCGTGGACGAAGTCAACGCGGAATACGAGCGCCTCGAGAAGGTGTCCGACGAGGAGCTGCGCGCGCAGACCGCCAAGCTGCGCGGCATCATCAACGAGCGGACGGCGGAGCTCGAGGCCAAGGTGTCCGAGCTCAAGGAGCGCAAGAAGCTCACGCCGGATGCCGAAGAGCGCACGCAGATCGACGAAGAGCTCAATGGTCCCGATGGCAGCGGCGGCGTCGAGGGCGAACTGCACGAAGCGCTCAACGAAGTGCTCGACGAGATCCTGCCCGAGGCCTTCGCCACCGTGCGCGAGGCCGCGCGCCGTCTGTTAGGCACCACGGTGATGGTTACCGGCCACGAGATGACGTGGGACATGGTGCACTACGACGTCCAGCTCATCGGCGGCGTCGAGCTGCACCTCGGCAAGATCGCCGAGATGGCAACGGGCGAAGGCAAGACGCTCGTCGCCACGCTGCCGCTGTATCTCAACGCGCTCGCCGGACGCGGCGCGCATCTCGTGACCGTCAACTCGTACCTCGCCCGCCGCGACTCGCAGTGGATGGGGCACGTGTACACGTACCTCGGCATGACGGTCGGGTGCATCGACGACACCGAGCCGAACATGCCCGAACGGCGTGCCGCATACCTGTGCGACATCACGTACGGCACGAACAACGAGTTCGGCTTCGACTATCTGCGCGACAACATGGTGCACTCGCTCGACCAGCGAGTGCAGCGGCCGCACTGGTACGCGATCGTCGACGAAGTGGACTCGGTGCTCATCGACGAAGCGCGCACGCCGCTCATCATATCGGGACCCGTGGGCAACGAAAGCGACGCCGCGTACTTCGAGCACAACGCGGCCGTCGCGCGCCTGGTGCGCGTGCAGACGGAAGACGCCAACCGCCTCGTGGGCGAAGCGGAGCAGGCGCTCGAGGCCGGCGACCGCCAGACGGCCGGCATGCGGATGTACCAGGCTCAGTTAGGCGCGCCCAAGAACAAGCGCCTGCTCAAGCTGCTCGCCGAGGGCGCCGGCAACAAGCAGCTCGTGCAGAAGATGGAGCTGGACCACATCGCCGACAAACGGCAATCGGCCAGCCGCCAGCTGTTCGGCGACATCGAGGAGCGTCTGCTCTACGTGCTGGACGAGAAGAACCACACCGTGCACCTCACGGATCGCGGCGTGGATTACATGTCGCCCGATGACCACGACGCGTTCATCCTCCCCGATATCTCGGAGGCGGTGAACCACATCGACCACGATCCGGACCTCACGCCGCAGCAGAAGCTCGAGGCTCGCTCCGAGCTCGATCGCGAGTACGCGCTCAAGAGCGAGAAGCTGAACATCATCCACCAGCTGCTGCGCGCGCACGCGTTGTACGAGAAAGACGTGAACTACGTCGTGCAGGACGGGCAGGTGTTGATCGTCGACGAGTTCACGGGCCGCACGATGCCCGGTCGCCGGTGGTCGGAAGGATTACACCAGGCCGTCGAAGCCAAGGAAGGCGTGCAAGTGAAGGGCGAGATGCAAACGCTCGCCACGATCACGATTCAGAACTACTTCCGCATGTACGAGAAGCTGGCGGGCATGACCGGTACGGCGGAAACCGAAGAGACGGAGTTCCACGAGATCTACAAGTTAGGCGTCTCCGTGATCCCGACGAACAAGCCGGTGATTCGCGAGGACCGCCACGATCTCATCTTCAAGACACGCCGCGAGAAATACAACGCGATCCTCCAGGAAACGGAGCGCCTGCACAACCTCGGCATTCCGGTCCTGGTGGGTACGGTCAACGTCGACGTGTCGGAAACATTGGCCCGCATGTTCCAACGCGCGGGTCTCCGGCACAACGTGCTCAACGCGAAGTACCACCAGCGCGAAGCAGAAATCGTGGCGAACGCAGGCCAGCCGGGCGCGATCACGATCGCGACGAACATGGCCGGCCGCGGTACCGACATCAAACTCGGACCGGGCGTCACCGAATCGCACGAATCGAAGGTGAAGGACGCCGACGGCAAGGATGTCGACATCGAGGAGCCGGGCGGCCTGCACATCATCGGATCCGAGCGGCACGAGTCGCGGCGCATCGACCGGCAGCTGCGGGGCCGCGCGGGCCGCCAAGGCGATCCGGGCGCGTCGCAGTTCTTCCTCTCGCTCGAGGACGACCTGATGCGCTTGTTCGGCTCCGAGCGCATCGCCAAGCTGATGGATCGGTTAGGCGCGCAGGAGGGCGAGGTGCTGTCGCACTCCCTCATCACGCGCTCGATCGAGCAGGCGCAGAAGCGCGTCGAGATGAACCACTTCCAGTCGCGTAAACGACTGCTCGATTTCGACGACGTAATGAACCAGCAGCGCGAGGTGATCTACTCGCTGCGGTCGTTCGCGCTCGAGGGCGGGGAAGAGCTCAAGGGCGAAGCGCTCAAGATGGTCGATCGCGCGTTGGACCATCGCGTGCAGACCAGCCTCGAGACCGTGGAGAACCCGGAGGATTGGGACTTCCAGCTGCTGCGCCAGGACCTGCTCATGCACTACCTGCTCACCGTCCCGCAGTTCGAGGACGGCGCCGACGGCAGGCCCGACACCATCCCCGATGCCCAACAGGACGCGCGCGACGCGGGACACGCCGCGTTCGACGCGAAGTTCAAGAGCTTGAACGAATTCGGCATGCAGCTGCTGTCGTTCGTCATGCTCAACGTGCTCGACGAAAAATGGAAGGACCATCTCTACGATCTGGACCAGCTGCGCGCGGCGATCCAATATCGTGGGTGGGGTCAGACCGATCCGCTCATCGAGTACAAGAAGGAAGCGTACAACATGTTCGTCGACCTGATGAACGATGTGTACAACACCTTCACCGAGCGGTTCCTCCGTGCCCAACTGGTGTTCTCGCCGCCCGAGGCCACGGCGCCGCCGCCGCCGGCGAGGCCTAACGGAAGCGGGCCCCAGGGCGGAGCGCCTGGGCGCGGCCCCACGCGCCGGTACAACGCGCTCGGGATTCTCGAGGACGTCCCCGCGGAGGAACCGGAGCCCGCGGCGGCACCGGAAGCCGCGCCCGAGGCGCCTGCCGCGCCGGCGCCCGCGCGCCCGGCGCCCACCGTCGTTGGCGCAGGTCGCACTCGCACCTTGGGCGACGCCAGCAAGCCGGCGAACGTCGACTGGTCCAAAGTCCGGCGTAACGACCCGTGTCCGTGTGGCTCTGGTCTCAAGTACAAGAAGTGCCACGGCGCGAACGTGTGAGCGTCGAGCGCAGCGAGGCGACGTGCGTTTGCTCCTTCGCCAATCTGCCTACCTCTCTGGAAGGAAGGTTTCCTCGCTCATGTTTCAAGGATAACAAAAGGGAAACTGAGGGATAACGAGAGTGATCGTTCTGCGTGCACGCGAGGGACGTCGCCCAGTGGCGAGCAAGGTTTTTTGTTTCTCTGACAAAAACACTGCTCTTAACCGTTAGGCAGCGCACTCTCCTCCGCGCAGAACGATCCCTTTCGTTATCCCTCAGTTTCCCTTTGGTATCCTTGGAACATGAGCGAGGAAACCGTCCATCCCGAGCCCCCCCACCCGTCCGGAGGCAAGGGTCCGCAATCGTTGGGTCCGCCTCGCCAAGTTCCGGTTCGGGCCCAACGGACCCGCCTGACCACATTGCCCGACCTCATCCCACCCGCGTACGGAGGTCGTGCATGTCCGAGCAGCCTGGCCCGCCAACCAGCAAAACGTTAAGTATTAGAGAGCTGCCGCGCACGGAACGGCCGCGTGAGCGGCTCAAGCAGCACGGCGCGGGCGCACTCAGTGTGAGCGAATTGCTCGCGATCGTGCTCGGCACGGGTGCTGGTGGGCGATCGACGCTGGCACTCGCGCAGGACATTCTGACACAGGTGGACGGTTCGCTGCGACGGATTGCAGCACAACCGGTCGCGACGTTGACGGCTGGCCGCGGCATGGGACCTGCCCGCGCAATCACCATTCACGCTGCGCTGGAGTTGGGCCGCCGCATGGCCGAAGAGGCGCGCGACGAAAGCGTTCCGATGCGCTCGCCGCGAGACGTGTTCGGTGCATTCGCCGGCCGGCTCCAGGATCTGCCTGTCGAAGAATTCCACGTGGCCGTGCTCGATGCGCAGCATCGCCTCGAGCGGGACATCACGGTAACACGCGGGATACTCAACTCGTCGCTCGTACATCCACGAGAAGTTTTCCGTGAGGCAATCGCCGAACGCGCGGCGGCAATCATACTGGTGCACAACCACCCAAGCGGCGACCCGTCGCCCTCGATCGATGACCGGGTGGTGACTGAGCAGCTCGTGTCGGCAGGACGGTTGTTGGACATTCCCGTTCACGACCACGTCATCATCGGTCGCGGACGCTACGTGAGCTTCGCGGAGACAGGTTTGCTGTGACCGCAACTGCACTCAAGGCCGTCATTCCCGGCTGGGACTTAGCCGACGACCCGGCACTCGAGCGTCTCGATACCGAGTTGCTCACGCGCGCCTATCAGTTCGGCCGCCGTGCGCACGAGGGACAGAAACGCTCATCGGGCGACGACTACGTCTCGCACTGCGTCGCGGTCGCCAAGATTCTGGCCGAGTTGCACCTGGACTCGATCACGGTGGCGAGCGGACTGATTCACGATGTCGTCGAAGACACGTCGGTCACCGTCGATGACATCGAACGCGAGTTCGGCATCGAGATGGCGCAGATCGTCGATGGCGTCACGAAGATCGGCAACATCTCGTTTCGCTCGACGCAGGAGCGGCAGGTCGAGAACTATCGCAAGCTGCTGCTGTCGATCGCGAAGGACGTCCGCGTCATCCTCATCAAGCTCGCCGACCGGCTGCACAACATGCGCACGCTCGACTCTCTCCCCGAGGAGAAGCGGCGGCGCATCGCGCAGGAAACGATGGACCTGTACGCTCCGATGGCGCACCGATTCGGTATGGCGCGCGTCCGGTGGGAGCTCGAGGATCTGTCGTTCAAGCATCTCGAGTCCGTCGAGTACAAAAAGCTGGCAAAGCTGGTGGCGCAGAAGCGCGGCGAGCGCGAAAAGCTCATCGCGCAGTTCGCCGAGCCGCTCGAGCGCGAGCTGACGCGCGCCGGCATCGCATCGGTCGACGTCGTTGGGCGGCCGAAGCATCTGTGGTCGATCTACAAGAAGATGAAGCAGCGCGAGAAGCCGTACGAGGAGATCTACGACCTCATGGCGGTGCGCGTGCTCGTCGACAGCGTGCCCGACTGCTACCATGCGTTAGGCATCATCCACGAAGCGTGGACGCCGCTGCAGGAGCGCATCAAGGACTACATCGCGCAGCCCAAGTCCAACGGCTATCAGTCGCTCCACACCACGGTGTTCGGACCGGGCCGGCAGTTGTACGAGGTGCAGATCCGCACGCGCGAGATGCACCAGACGGCGGAATACGGTATCGCCGCGCACTGGGTGTACAAGGAGAGCGCCGAAGGCCCGCGCCGCACGGACAAATTCGACGAGCGTCTCGCATGGTTCCGCCAGATTCTCGAGGCGCAGCTCGACGCCAAGACGCCCGACGAATTCCTCGAGCTGCTCAAGCTCGACCTGTATCAGGATGAGATCTTCGTGTTCACGCCTACTGGGGACGTGATCCAATTGCCCAAGAACGCGACGCCGCTCGACTTCGCGTTCGCGGTGCACACGGAGGTCGGACTCCACTGCCAGGGCGCGCGCGTCAACGGACGTATCGCGCCGCTCTCGCGGCAGCTGCGCAACTCGGACACGGTCGAAATTCTCACCGCGCCGAGTGCGCGGCCGAGCCGTGACTGGCTCTCGCACGTGCGCACGGGGCGGGCGCGGCACAAGATCCGCCAGTGGATCAAGCAGGAAGAGCAGAACACGTCGGCCAAAGTGGGACGCGAGATGCTCGACCGCGAAGTGCGCCGCCGCCACCTCGCGCGCCCCGACGACGAGGCGCTCACCCGCGCCGCCAAGACGCTCGGCCTAACCGATAGTCGACACCTCATCGCGTCGTTAGGCCAAGGCGACGTGCACGTGCTGCAGGCGCTCAAGGCCATCTATCCGGGCGTCGACGCGCTGCAGGATGGCGCGAGCCCATCCAAGTCGAGTGCGTTCGAGCGTCTGGTAGACCGGATGCGCGGCACGTCGAGGGGCGTACGCATTCAGGGCGTCGACGGCCTCATGGTGCGCTATTCCCAGTGCTGCCAGCCGGTGCCCGGCGACCCCGTGGTCGGTTACGTGACACGCGGCCGCGGCGTGAGCATCCACCGCACGGACTGTCCGAACGTGCTCCTCTTGTCCCACGAGCCCGAGCGCCGCCTCGACATCGACTGGCAGGAGATGGATGGCGAGCTCTTCCTTGTCCGCCTCGCGCTCGAAGCGTCCGACCGCCGCGGCCTCTACGCCGACGTCGCCGAAGCCGTCACGAACACCGGCACGAACATCAAGAGCATGGAGCTTCGCAGCGGGGACGGCGGGGGCGTATCCGGCTCGGTGCTTGTGGAGGTGGAGAACCTCACTCACCTGCAGAAGATCATCCGCGCCGTGCGACGGATTAAGGGCGTGACGGACGTGACGCGGCGAGAGCGGGTAGCGCAGGAGTAGGGAAGCGCTCGCTGCGGCGTAGCCCGCCGTTTCCCCGCTTCCCCAAGCGGAGCGCTTCCCCAAGCGAGTGAAGCGAGCGCTTCCCCCGTACCGAACAAATCCCGTCCGGGCTACTATATTACCTCATGGCCGACTTCTCCCTCATCGCTCCTTTCGCCCCCGCCGGCGATCAGCCGCGCGCGATCACGGAGCTCTCGGCCGGCCTGCAACGTGGCGACCGGTTCCAAACGCTCCTCGGTGTCACCGGATCCGGAAAGACCATGACCATCGCCAATGTCATCAAGGCGCATGGCCGGCCGACGCTCGTGCTCTCGCACAACAAAACGCTCGCCGCTCAACTGTACGGTGAGCTGAAGAGCTTCTTCCCGAACAGCGCGGTCGAGTACTTCATCTCGTACTACGACTACTACCAACCCGAAGCGTATGTCCCGTCCACCGACACGTACATCGAGAAGGACGCGTCGATCAACGAGGACATCGACCGACTGCGCCTGCGCGCGACCTCGAGTCTCATGGAGCGCGACGACGTCATCATCGTCGGCACGGTCTCGGCGATCTACGGGTTAGGCGACCCCGTCGAGTACCGTGAGCGGATGGTGCAGATCAAGCGCGGCGAAGTGCGCGGCCGCGACGACATCCTGCGCGCGTTGGTCGGCATTCAATACTCGCGCAATGACGTCGCATTCGAGCGCGGCACGTTCCGGGTGCGCGGCGACACCGTCGAGATCTTCCCGGCGTACGAGGAACAGGGCGTTCGCGTCGAGATGTGGGGCGACGAGGTCGAGCGCATCTCGAAGATCGACATCGTCACCGGCCGCACCATCGCCGAGCTCGAGAAAACGGCGGTCTATCCCGCGAAGCACTTCGTCACCTCGCGCGCGACCCTCGAACGCGCGCTCGGCCTCATCCGGTCCGAGCTCGTTGAGCGCCTAACGATCCTGCGTGAGGCGGGTAAGCTGCTCGAGGCCCAACGACTCGAGTCGCGCACCAACTTCGACATCGAGATGTTGATGGAGATCGGGACGTGCGCGGGCATCGAGAACTACTCGCGCCACATCTCGGGCCGAGGGGAAGGCGAGCGGCCGGCGTGTCTCTTCGACTATTTCCCCGAGGATTTCCTCGTGGTGGTCGACGAGTCGCACGTCACGCTCCCGCAGATCGGCGGCATGTTCAACGGCGACCGCGCGCGCAAGCTGACACTCGTCGACTACGGGTTTCGGTTGCCGAGTGCGCTCGACAACCGGCCGCTCATGTTCGACGAGTTTCTGTCGCTCACACCGCGGGCGATCTTCGTGTCGGCCACGCCGGGCGACCTCGAGCTCCAGCTCTCGGAAGGCGTCGTGGTCGAGCAGATCATTCGCCCAACGGGACTCATCGACCCCGAGATCCAGGTGCGTCCGGTACGCGGCCAGGTGGACGATCTCCTGCACGAGATCCGGCTGCGCGAGCAGCGCGGCGAGCGCGTGCTCGTCACGACGCTCACCAAGCGAATGGCCGAAGACCTCACGGACTATCTGCAGCAGATGGGCGTCCGCGTGCGGTACATGCACTCGGACATCGACGCCATCGAACGGATGGAGATCGTGCGCGGCCTCCGGTTAGGCGACTTCGACGTGCTCGTCGGCATCAACCTGCTGCGCGAGGGACTCGATCTTCCCGAGGTGTCGTTGGTCGCGATCCTCGACGCCGACCAGGAAGGGTTTCTGCGCAGCGACCGCTCGCTCATCCAGACCGTGGGGCGCGCGGCGCGGAATGTAGCGGGCACGGCGATCTTCTACGCCGACCGGATCACCGGCTCGATGCAGCGGTGCATCGACGAGACCCGCCGTCGCCGCGAGCTGCAGGTGGCGCACAACGAGGAACACGGCATCACGCCGCGCAGCGTCGTCAAGAGCACCGAGCAGGTGCGATTCATCACGCGCGTGGCCGATGCGCGCGGCGAGCGCGAGACCCAGCGCCGCGTTGCCGAGCGCGTCTCGACATACGAGAAGGAGATGGATGCGGCGGCGCTGCTCACGATGCTCGAGCAACAAATGAAGGAGGCCGCCGGCGCACTCGACTTCGAGGCCGCGGCGGCTCTGCGCGACCAGATTTTCGAGCTTCGCGCGAAGATGGACGGAAACGTGACGCGACGCGCCGGAGGCCTCGACCGCCTGCGGGCGACGCGGTGACCACGCCGCCGCACCACCACGTCGTGCCCGACCGCGCGGCGCGTGGCCGGATCGCGCTCACGCGCGACGAGCTCATGGCGTGGGGCAAAGACTTCGGCGCGTCTGCGCGTCCGCCGCTCGTGGTCGCGATCTCGGGCGAGCTGGGCTCCGGTAAGACGACGCTCGTGCAGGCAATCTGCGCCGGCGCCGGTGTGCGCGAGCGGGTCACGAGCCCGACGTTCGCGCTCGTGCACCGCTACGCGGGCACGTCCGTCACGATTTACCACATCGACCTCTATCGGTTAGGCACACCGGCCGAGCTCACGAACATCGGGTGGGACGAGATCGTGACGGCGCACGCCATCGTGCTCGTCGAGTGGCCCGAGCGCGCCGGCAGCCGTCTGCCGCCCGATGTCGTACCGATCGATCTCGAGTACGATGCGAGCGATTCCGATCGCCGCTTGCTGCTCGCCGGGTGACGTCACCGCTGACGCTGGCGCTGGACGCCTCGACCTACTCCGGGACCGTCGCGCTGGTGTGCGGTGCCGACGAAATTGCGGTGTGCGAGGTGCCGATGCGAAATCCGGGACGCGAGACGATGCTGCCCGCCGTGGCCGAGGTGATGGAGCGATCCGGCACGGCGACGCGCGATGTGGCGCGCATCGCGTGCGGCAGCGGGCCCGGCAGCTTCACCGGCCTGCGCATTGCGGCGTCGATTGCCAAGGCGCTCGCACTCGGCGTACGCGCGAGTGAAGGTGAGCGGATTCCGTTCTACGGCGTGTCGTCGCTCCTGCTCATTGTCGCGGGAAACAACGTCGCGCGACGGCCGGGCCGATACGTCGCGGTGCTCGATGCGCTGCGCGGCGAGGTCTTTACCGCGGCCTTCGAAGTCGGCGAGCAGCTCGAGATCCTGGAGATCGACGCAACATCCATCCGGCCGCGCGATGCCCTCGATGCCTACGCCGCGAAATTCGGTGCCGGGCTCGTTGGGCCGGAGCAGCCCGATCACCTCGCGCCGCACGCACGCGGCGTCGCGCGTCTGCAAGCGATGTTCGATGACGCCGAGCCCGCCGATCTCGAGAGCTGGGAGCCTAACTATGGCCGCGCGGCCGAAGCACAAGTGCGTTGGGAGAAAGCGCACGGCAGGCCGTTGAGAAGCCGGTGACCCGATGCGGCCGACCGTTCGACTTCCTCCGCTTTCGCATCGCGAGACGGGCGATGGCATTCGCATTCGCCTCGCCACTGCATCGGACATCGATCGCATCGTGCAGATCGAGTCCGACGCCTTCAGCGATGCATGGACGCGGTCATCCTTCGAGCAACTCTTGAGCGACACGCGCTCGCTGTTCGCCGTCGCGTGCGGCGACGATGGTCTCGTGCACGGATATGTCGTCGCCTGGTACGTCGCGGACGAGGGTGAAATCGCGAACCTTGCCGTCGCGTCGGCGTCCCGGCGCCGAGGGATCGGCGCAATGCTGCTCGACACGGCGCTCGACACCGCGCGCACTCGGAACGTGGCATCGGTGTATCTCGAAGTGCGCGACTCGAACGAGAACGCGCGATCCTTGTACGCGTCGCGCGGGTTCGAGCAAGTGATGCGCCGGCGGCGCTACTATCGGGCTCCCACCGAGGATGCGCTCGTTCTCAAATTGGATCTGCGACAATCGCGGGACTCATGACCCGCGATGATTTGTACCTGTTCGCGTTCGTTTGCTGGCGGCCCGATCGCTGCCTGTCTATACTGTCGTCCGCGAGTGATCTCGCCATCTGCCAGGAGGCATTGTGAGTCGAAGCTTGAACAAAGTCACCTTGATCGGAAACCTCGGCGCCGATCCCGAGGTGCGTTCCACGTCGGGCGGAAACCGCGTGGCGACGTTTTCACTCGCCACCAGCCGCAGTTGGAACGGGCCCTCTGGTGACAAGCAAGAGAAAACCGAGTGGCACCGCTGCGTCGTGTGGAATTCCAAAGTCAGCCAGCTGGCGGACATCGTCGAGCGCTACCTCAAGAAGGGCGACAAGGTGTACGTCGAAGGGCGCATCGAATACCGCCAGTGGCAGGACAAAGAGAACCAGACGCGCTACATGACCGAGATCAACGTGCGCGAGATGATCATGCTCTCGGGTCGCGCGGGCGCTGGTGCAGACGGGATGGATGGCGAAGCGCCGGCCCGCAGTCGTGCGTCGTCCGACCGATCACGCGGCGCAGTAGGTTCGTCGGCGAGCTCAGGCAGCGGCGGTGGCGCGAGCGGAGAATTCGAGGACTTCAAGGGCTCTCTCGAAGAGGAAGACGACGATCTTCCATTCTGACCGAGTGCACTCGGTCAGCCGTGACTCGGACGTATCCGGCGCGTCTCACTAGCGAGGAGCCGGGCGCGCCACAACACGCCCGGACTTCCTCATCGCTCCCGCTGGTTCCCGCACCGATCATGAGGCGTACATGCGTCCGTTCACGCACTCCGCAGCTCATGGGCAGTCGGCCATGCGCCCGAACAGTCGTGCTGGCTGGTTAGTCGCGCTGCTCGCTGCAGCGGCCGTATCGACGGCGCTTCCCGCCCAACAAGACTCGACCGCGAAGCCCGCTCCGGCGCCCGCGCCCGCTCCACAAGCGCCGGCTCCAGCGGACACCACGCAGGCCGCCCCCCAGGCTGCTGATACCACACACATGCCGGCGGCCGTGATGACGCCGACACCGTCCGATAGCACCCAAGCCAATCCGTCCGACTCGAGTCAAACCGCCGGTCAAACGCACACGGTCAAGAAGGGCGACACGCTCTGGGATCTGTCGCAGACGTACCTGAACGACCCCTTTTTGTGGCCCGAGATCTACCGCATCAATACCACCATCGTCCGCGACCCGCACTGGATCTATCCCGGTCAGGTGCTGCGCATCCCCGGCGGCGGCGTGCAGAACGCTGCGGCTGATCAGATGGAGCCGCGCTTCCAGCCCGAGGCTGTGCCGATGCGTTCGGGCGGCCCAACGGTATTCCATGAAGACATCACCAAGCGACTCTCGGGTGGAACCCACCTCGAGCCCACGTCGCTCGAGTATGCGCACACGCCGGTTCGCGTAGGCGAGTTCTACGCTGCGCCGTGGTTAGACGCAGTGGGCGGACCCAAGGGGCAGGGCAAGCTGGTCGCAACTGCTGAGATCCCCGGCATCGCAAAAACAGAGGCGGTCGCCGAGCGACTCGGTCCTGAGACGCGTGCGTACATCACGCTGCCGGCAGGGATCGTCGCGGCAAAGGGCGATCGCCTCATGGTGTTCAATCGCGGTCAGGTGCTGCAAGACGGCGGACAGGTGATGCAGCCCACCGCAATCGTGCAGGTCGAAGCCACCGACAACGGTGGCGAAGCGACCACGGTGCGCATCATCCAGCAGTACGACGAAGTGTTGATTGGTCAGAGCGTGATGCCGCTCGATCGCTTCAACATGTCTACCGATGCGCACGCTGCGCCGCTCGCGTTGGGACCGCAGAGCCACGTGATCTTCGTTCCGTCCCACGCGGTGTTGCCGTCGATCGGCAACTACATCATTCTCGATGCGACCACCAAAGACGGCGTGAAGCTCGGCGACGAATTCACGCTGTACCGTCCGCGCGAGAAGGCGCCGATTCCCGGCACCACCGATCAGGTGACATTGCCCGAGGAGCCGATCGCCCTGGCGCAGGTCGTCAAGGTGACGGACCACGGCACGACGGCGATCATCCTCGACCAGCGTCAGCCGTCGATCAAGGAAGGCACTGCCGCACGCCTCACCGCGCGCATGCCGTGATCGCTTGCGTTGCCGTGCACGAGCACGGCACGGTCGCACGATGATGTTGTAGACGGGGAAGGCGCACACACGCGCGCCTTCCCCGTCTCCATTTTTTTGCGGGGGGAAATTGGGAGGCCCATGTACGGATCTGCCTGATCCTCAGTAGATTACGCACCGACATGATCGCTCTCGCGCATGCCGTCGCCATCGTGTTGTATCTCGCTGCTGCGGGATTGGCGGCCATTCCGTTCGCGCGTCCAATTCGGGCCCCGGTACGCAGCGTCATCTGGGTTCTGGCGGCCGGCATCGCCGTCCACGCGGTTGCACTCGTTCAGTTCGTCCGCATTCACAACGAGCCTCCGCTCACCGGTCTCGGTCCGGCCATGTCGTTCGCGGCCGTCCTCGTCGCGATCACACTGCTCACGGTCGAGGCGCTCGCGCGCGAGGTGAGCCTGACACTCTTCGCGGCTCCGCTCGCGGCGCTGCTCACAGGATTTGCCTCGCTCGCTGGCATGGTCCCGGGCCCCGAAGCCAATGGCATGCGCGGCGTATGGCTCACCTCGCACATCGCGCTCAGCTTCCTCGGGATCGCGGCGTTCGCGACTGCCGCCGGCGCCGGTGTGATGTACCTGGTCGAACGACGCGAGCTCAAGTCGCGCCGGTTTGGTGCGATCTTCCGCTTTTTCCCGCCGCTCGAAACGCTCGACCGCGTGAATCACGTCGCTGTCGTCGCGGGCTGGCTCGCGCTCACCGTCGGCGTTGGTCTCGCGTCGAGTTACGCGCTCGAGTATCGCACGGGACACGCGATCAAAATGGTATGGGCGTACAGTGCGTGGCTCGCGGTGACTGCACTGACGATCGGACGTGTCGTGCGCGGGTGGTGCGCTCACCGCGCGGCGATGCTCACCAACGTGCTCTTCGCCGGCGTGGTCGTGCTCTACATCGCGTTCCGCGTGATCGACCCGCTCAAGGGACGCTTCCTGTGAGCGCGTATCCGATCGCGCTCGACGGCGCGTGCGTCGATGCGGTGATCATCGGCGGTGGCGGCGTGGCCGAGCGCAAGGCGAAGGCCCTGCTCGAATCGGGAGCGTGCGTGCGCATCGTGGCATCATCGCCGAGCGCGGGGGTGCGCGGGCTGGCCGGCGCGCGGTGCACCATCGAGGCGCGCGCGTTCGTGCCGTCCGACGTCTCGCCTAACGGTGCAGCGGGCCGCACGACGCTCGTCATCGCCGCGACCGATCGCGCCGACGTGAACGCCCGCGTGGTGGACGCGGCCCGTGCGTTAGGCGTGCTCGTGAACGTGGCCGACGACCCCGGCGCGGGCACCTTCATCACGCTGGCCACGCACCGCGCCGGCGACCTGGTGGTGGCGGTGACGGCGGGCGGCGTCCCCGGCGTCGCGGCGCGCGTGCGCGACGCGATCGGCTCGCGCTTCGACGCGCGATATGCGGCGGCTGTGTCCGCGCTCGCGCGGCTCCGCCGCCGGCTGCTCGATGCCGGCTCGCGCGACGAATGGCGTAAGGCGTCCGCGTCCCTGGTCGGCGAATCGTTCTGCGAGACCGTCGAAAACGGCACGTTCACGCAGGAGCTGGCGGCGTGGCGCTGATCGTCGCCGGGCTGAGCCATCACACCGCGCCGATCGAGGTGCGCGAGCAGGTGGCCGTCGCCGCGCACGAGACGCCGCGCGTGCTCGAGGAGCTCGCGCAGGCGACGTCCGCCTCGGAGCTGGCACTGCTCTCGACCTGCAACCGGACGGAAGTCTACGTCGTGGAAGGCGACGCGGCCGCCGCGCCGAGCATCTGGGCGCACCTGTCGCGTCGGTTAGGCGGAGGCGCCGATGCCGCCGCCTACGGCTACGTGCGCCGCGATCGCGAGGCGGCGGCGCACCTGTACCGCGTCGCGTCGGGACTCGACTCCATGATCCTCGGCGAAGCGCAGATTCACGGACAGGTGCGCGACGCGTGGGAAGCCAGCCGCAGTACCTCGCGCGCGATTCTCAACCGGCTGTTCCAGTCGTCGCTGCTGGTTGCGTCGCGCGTGCGTACGGAGACGGCCGTTGGGCGGGGCGCCGCATCGGTGAGCTCGGCCGCGGTGCAGCTGGCAAAAAAAATCTTCGGCTCGCTCACCGGACGACGCGCGATGGTGCTCGGCGCCGGCGACATGGCGGACCTCGCGCTCGAGTGCCTCGTGAGCGAGGGCGTTCGCACCGCGGTCGTGGCGAACCGGACGTACGAACGCGCGGTCGCGCTCGCGGAACGGCACGGCGCCGAAGCGCTGCGCTACGATGATTGTTGGGCGAAGCTCGCCGACGTCGACGTCTTGCTGTGCTCCACGGCATCGCCGCACACGATCGTCGCGCGCGCGCAAGTGGAACCGGCGATGCGCCAGCGCGGCGACCGTCCGTTGTGCATTCTCGACATCGCACTGCCGCGCGATGTCGCCGCCGACGTCGGGACGCTCGACAACGTGTTTCTGTACGACCTCGACGACTTGCGCTCGGTGGTCGCGACCAACCTCGAGCGCCGCCGTCAGGAATTGCCGAGCGCGGAATCGGTGATTGCCGAAGAGGTGGAGCTGTACTGGCAGTGGGTGGCCGGCTTGGCGGCCGTGCCGGTGCTCCGCACGTTCCGCTCGCAGATGAACCAGGTACGCGAGGACGAGCTGGCGCGCGCCATGAAAAAGCTCGCGCACCTTGCGCCCAATGACCGCGCCGCGGTCGACCTTTTTTCCCGAGCCCTGATGAACAAATTCCTGCACGAGCCGAGCGTGCGACTGCGCGCGGCGTCGGCGAACGGACACGGTCTGGCGATCGTGGATGCCCTCCGGTACTTGTTTGCGCTCGAGCCCGCGGACGGCGACGCGGCGCCGGACGATGTGCCTAACTCAGAGAGCCGCTGATGGGGCGGCGTGTCCTGATCACAGGCGGCGCTGGGTTCATCGGATCCCACGTCGCGCAGGCCTTCGTCGCCGCCGGCGATGACGTCACCGTTCTCGACAATCTCTCGACAGGCAAGCGCAATCAGGTTCCGCGCGAGGCCGCGTTCCACCACCTCGACATCACATCGACCGACGCCGCGCGCCTCGTACGCGACGGCCGCTTCGATGTCATCTGCCACCTCGCCGCGCAGATCGACGTGCGCAAGAGCGTGGCCGACCCGGCGGCCGATGCCCAACTGAACATCGGCGGCTCGCTCAATTTGCTCGAGGCCGTGCGCGCGTCCGGAAACGGCGCGCCGCCGCGCACGCGCTTCGTGTTTTCGTCCACGGGCGGCGCGGTGTACGGCGATCTCGTGGAACCGCCCACGTCCGAGACGTCGCCCAAAGATCCGCAATCGCCGTACGGAACGGCGAAGCTGAGCGTGGAATACTACATGGGCTATTTTGCGCGCGTGCACGGATTGGACACGGTGGCGCTGCGCTACTCGAACGTGTATGGCCCGCGCCAGGACCCGCACGGCGAAGCCGGTGTCGTCGCCATTTTCTGCGACCGGCTGATCGACGGCGTGCCGCTCACGATCTTCGGCGACGGCAAGCAGACGCGCGACTACGTGTACGCCGGCGATGTCGCGCGCGCAAACGTGCTCGCGGCATCCGCGACGCTGCCGCCGGTGTCGTCGCTCGACAGCCGCGCGTTCAACATCGGCACGTCCGTCGAGACGGACGTGGTGGAATTGGCGGCGACGCTCAAGACGTTGTCGGGCGGATCGAGCCCCGTGCAGCACGCGCCGGCGCGCCCGGGCGAGCAGCTGCGCTCCGCGATTGCGTTCGACAAGGCAGCGCGCACCCTCGGCTGGCGGCCCGCCGTCGCGTTAGGCGACGGGCTTCGACAAACCTACGACTGGTTCAAGCAACGACGCGCGGAGGCACGCTCGTGATGGCTCCTGCTCCCCTGGTCGCCCAGATCGGCGGCGCCATTCCCACGGCGCCTATCGACATGATCACGCACGCGTCGCTCGTGACGCAAATCGTGTTGGGCGTGCTCGTGCTCCTGTCGCTCATGAGTTGGGCGATCATGCTCGCCAAATGGTGGGAGTTCCGCCGCACCGATCGCGTTGGGCGCTCGTTCACGCGCGAGTTCGCGCGCGCGCCGGCGCTCGACACGGCCACCGGCATCGTGCGCCGCAGCCCCGCGAGTCCCTTCACGCGCGTCTTCTCGCGCGCCGTCAACTTCTTCGCCGAGATGAAGCCCGGTGCGCTGCGCGACGCCACGAGCTCGCCGCTTTCCGGCTCGCAGGTGGAAGCGCTGCGCCTCGTGCTCGACTCCGAGACGTCCGAGGAGCGCGACCGGTTGTCGCACTTCATTCCGTGGCTGGCGACGATCGGCTCGGTGAGCCCGCTCATCGGACTCTTCGGCACTGTGTTAGGCGTGATCGACGCGTTCATGGGCATCGCCACCAAAGGCTCGGGCAACCTGAGCGCCGTCGCGCCGGGCGTCGCCGAAGCGCTCACGGCCACGGCGGCCGCCCTGGCCGTCGCCATTCCCGCGGTGTTCGGGTACAACATCTTCGCCGCCCGGTTGAACCGGCTGGAGAACGAGCTCGAGGGCTTCGGCACGGAGATCATCGCGATGATGGTGCGCGAGGGCCGGATCTAGATGTCGCGCCGCACGCGCGGGAAAGGCCTGCCGCTCAACGCGGACATCAACGTCGTGAGCCTCATCGACGTGATGATGCTCCTCATGGTGATCTTCATGATCACCGCGCCGATGATGCAGGGCGGCGTCGACATCGCGCTGCCTGTGGCGGAAGCGCGACCGCTCGAGGCCCGCTCGAGTCTCGTCGTGTCGATCGACCACTCGGGTCAGATCTACGTCGATGAGGACAAGTTCACGTACGCCGAGTTCCGCTCGACGTTCAAGGCGCTGGCGTCGCAGCGCGGGCGCAACGGCATCTATTTGCGCGCCGACCGGGGTGTCCCCTACGGGACGGTGGTGCAGGTGCTGGCCGTGATGCGCGGCGCGGGCGTCGGCGACGTCGGGCTCGTCGCCCAACCCGAGGACATCACGAAGTGAGCGTTGCCGTGCGCAGCGACACCAAAGGCACCCGCCTCGGCGGCCCGTTAGGCATGTCGCTCGCGCTGCACGCCGCGGTGGTGGCGGCGTTCGTCCTGGTCCATCCCACGGCGTCGCGCGTGCTGCCCCCGATGTACCGCGTCAACATCGTCGCCGCGCCGCCCGGGCCGCGGGCCGCGGGCGTGGTCACGCCCACGCCCCCCAGCACCGCGCCCACGGAGAAAGCGCCGCCCGTGCCTAAACGAGCGGAGCAGATCCAGAAGACGATGCCGATGCCGGTCAAGACGAAGGCGCCGCCGCCGCGCAAGAAAACGCCGCCCGCGACGCCGACGCCCGATGTGGCACCGGCCAAGCCCACCACGCCTCCGCCGAAAGCCGGCGGCGGTCCCGAGGGCGGACGCGGCACCGACGTCGCCAGCGTGCATACGGAAGGCGTCGACTTTCCTTTCCCCTCGTATCTCGAAAACATTGTGCGCCAGATCGCGCTCCGCTTCCATCCGCCCGGGAACACCAACAATACGGCTGAGGTAATGTTCCTCATTCGCCGCGACGGATCGGTGTCGGACTTCCGATTCGTGACGCGCTCGGGGAATTTCGCCTTCGACCTCGAGTGCCAGGGCGCGGTCGACCAGGCGGCGCAGGTGAAAGCGTTCGGTCCGCTCCCATCCGGCTTCGCTGACGACGTACTGCCGGTCATCTTCAGCTTCGATCCACGGGTGCTCCACTAGATGCAGCTCACGCAGCGACTGTTCATGTGCGCCGCACTGGCGGCGTGCTTCGGCGTTCCCGCGCGCGCGATGGCGCAGCAACAGGACACGACGCGCGGCGTGCGCATCGGTCTCACGTACCAACCGGGTACCAAACCGGGAGTGGTTGTGTTTCCGGTGAACGGACCGGGCGGCGATTCGCTCCAGGCGATCGTCCAGCGCGATTTCGATTACGGCGATCGCATCGAGGTGATTGGCGGAGACGCGATCCAGCAGACCGCGAAGCAGCAGGCCGCGAAGAACGCGATCGATTTCAAGGTGTGGAAGGCGCTGAGCGCGGCGGCGGTGGTGCAGATCTCGGTCATGGGGAGCACCGCGCACGTGAACGTGTACGATGTGGCAGCGAAGAAGGTGGCTGCCTCGCACGACGTGCAGGTGTCCGGCTCGCCGACCGCCGAGGATTGGCGCATGAGCGTGCACGCGATGGCCGACCAGATCGAGCAGTGGATTACGGGCGTGCACGGCATTGCGGCCACGCGCATCCTGTACGTGCGCGGCAATCGTATTTACGTTATAGACTCCGACGGGTACGGCGAGCATCCCGTGAGCGAGCCGGGAACGGTCCTGGCTCCGGCTTGGTCGCCCGACGGACACACCATCGCGTACAGCGAGTTGGTGAAGGGCGGTTGGAACGTCGTCATTCGCGATCTCGCGACGGGCCGCGAGCACAGCGTGACGGCGACGCCCGGCGGACTGAACATCACGCCGGCGTTCTCGCCCGACGGGCAATCGCTGTGCTACTCGCACGGCGAGGAGAACGGGACCGATCTCTACATGGTGAGCGCGTCGGGCACCGGTGCCGCGCGGCGCGTCACGGTTGGGCGGGGGACCGACAACGTGTCGCCGACGTTCAGTCCGGATGGCGCACGGCTGGCGTTCACGTCGGGGCGCGCCGGACATCCCGAGGTGTACACGTCCGACGCGGACGGGTCTAACGTCGCATTGTTGACGCCGTTCAACTTCGGCGATCAGAACTATCGCAGTAATCCCGATTGGTCTCCCGACGGCCGGCTGATCGCGTTCCAGTCGCAGCTCGACGGACGCTTTCAGATCATGACGATCACGTTGCGGGACCAGACGGTGAAGCAGTTGACGAGCGAGGGGATCAATGAAGATCCCACGTGGGCGCCGGACGGGCGCCATCTCGCATTCACGTCGTCGCGCACCGGCGTGAAAGAGATATTTGTACTCGATGCCGAGTCCGGGCGCGCGCGGCAACTGACACACGATCCGGGCGCGCGGCTCGCCGCCTGGTCGCACTCGACGAGCGCACCGTAGGTCGTTCGCTCTGCTGGACCACATCTCACCGGGGGATTCCTCATGACTGGTAAGACCCGCCTCCTGCCGTTCCTGCTGCTCGCCGTGTCTGCGGCGGTGGCCTGCTCGCACAAGCCGCCTGCAACGACGCCGACGCCGGCGCCGGGTCCCAATCAGGACAGCATCAACGCGGAGAATGCGCGCCGCGATTCGATCGCACGGGCGGAGGCGGCGCGTCGCGATTCGATCGCGCGCGCGCAAGCGGATGCGGACAAGTTGCGGAATGCGCGCGATGCGGCCACGAAGGCGCTCACGCAGGTGATCTACTTCGACTTCGACAGCGACGCGCTCAAGGACGACGCGCGGTCCTCGCTCGACGCGAAGATCACGATCCTGAATTCCACTCCGGGCGTCAAGCTGCGAGTCGCCGGCAACACAGACGAGCGCGGGTCCGATGAATACAACCTTGCGTTAGGCCAACGGCGCGCCGCGGCCGCGAAGCGGTACCTCACCGATCACGGCATCACGGCCGACCGGATCGACATCATCAGCTACGGCGAGGAGCGGCCGGTGGCGACGGGCCACGACGAATCCTCGTGGTCGCAGAACCGCCGCGATGAGTTCGAGATCACGGCCGGCGCCGACCAGATCAAGGGAGCCCCATGAAGACCGTCCTCCGGCGTCTCGCTCCGGTCGCCCTCGTGGCGACCGGGGCGTGCTTCGCCACCAGCAACGATGTGAAACTGCTGCAGCTCCAGCTCGACTCGCTGCGCACGGCCAACGTGCGCGCCGACTCCGTGCGCTCCGCCCAACTGGGCCAGGTGGTCGCGACGCTCGGCCTGGTGCGCGATTCGTTAGGCACGGTGAGCGGGCACGTCGTCAAGATGCAGGGCGACATGCGGGGCGATCTGCACGACGTGAACGAGCAGCTGCTGCAGATCCAGCAGCTCACCGGACAGAGCCAGAACCGCCTGCAGGAGCTCCGCGCGTCGATCGAGCAGCGGAACCAGGACATGGGCGAAGGCGCCGCGCCGCCGCCGGCGGCGACGGGCGCCAAGGGCGCGACCACGCCGGCGACGACGTCGCCCGCGCCGGGCGCGCCGGGATCCAACGAGCCGGGGCCGAACCAGCTCTATCAGTTAGGCATGGAGCAGCTGCAGCGCGGCAGCCCGAGCACAGCGGTCCAGGCCTTCCAGAAGCTGTTGCAGGATTATCCGACGGCCGACATCTCGCCCGAAGCGCAGTTCTATCTCGGCGAAGCGTATCGCGCCCAGGGCAACGCGGCGGCCGCGGACAGCGCGTACGCCATGGTCATCCAGAAATTCCCGAAGTCGCCGCACGCGCCGACGGCGCTGTACAAGCGCGCGCTCTACCTGGAACAGCAGGGGAACGCGACGGCCGCGCGGGCGCTTCTCAACCAGCTCATCTCCACGTACCCGCAGTCGGATGAAGCCGCATTGGCGCGCGATCATCTGCGCGAGCTGAAGTGAGCACGGAGCAGACGGCGCGGTGGAGCAACGCTCGGAGCAACAGACCAGCGGCGAGATGCCGTTCCTCGATCACCTCGAGGAACTGCGCTGGCGCATCATCTGGTCGCTGGCAGCGCTCGTCGTAGGCGTCGGCCTCGCGTTCGTCCTGCTCATGAAAATCGATGTGATCGGGCTCCTCGAGGGCCCGATCAAGCCGTACCTGCACGGGCGCAAGCTCGTATACACGCACCCGGGCGACCCCTTCACGATCGTACTCAACGCGTCGATCGTGCTCGGCATCGTCCTCGCGCTGCCGGTCATCATCTATCAGATCTGGGCATTCGTCGCGCCGGCGCTGTACCGGCACGAGAAAAAAGTCGTGATCCCGGTGTTCGTGTTCGCGACGCTGCTGTTTCTGTCCGGCGTGTGCCTGTCGTTCTTCGTCGTGCTGCCGCTCGCGGTCGAGTGGCTGATGAGCTTCCAGACGCAGGCGCTCGAGCCGATGATCACGGCCACGGAGTACTTCGGCTTCGCCACCAGCATGGCGCTCGCCTTCGGGCTGTGCTTCGAGCTGCCGATCGTCATCCTCGCGCTGGCTGCGTTAGGCATCGTGACGCCGCAGTTCCTCAACAAATACCGGCGGCACGCGATCGTGATCTGCGTGATCATCGGCGCCTTCCTCACGCCGGGCGACCTCGTCTGGACGACGATCGCGATGGCGGTGCCGTTGTACCTGTTGTACGAGGTCAGCGTCGTCCTCACGTACGGCGTCCACAAGCGGCGGTTGCGCCGCCAAGCCGAGCGGGACGCCGCCGAGCGGGAGGCAGAGACCGGTGAGGTGGAGGGCGCGGAGCGGCGCGGAGCGACGGCGTGATCCGGCGCGTCCTCGCGGCCGCGGCCGTGTTCGCGCTACCGTTAGGCGGCGCCGCGGCGGCGCAGGGGATCCCCACCAACCCGCCGCCCCAGCAGCCGCCGATCTTCCCGGACACCACCAAGCCGATCTTCCGCCAGCCGACGCCGACCGATACGTCGATCCGCGGCGACACGACGCGCGTCAAGAAAGACCTCGTGAAGTGGAACGAGCCCGATTCGGTGATGAACGCCCTCATGAGCCGGGCGGGCTACGTCACCACGCGGTACCAGGGCAACACCGCCGTCTTCAACGCGCCGAGCCACGCCTTGAAGCTGTCGGGCAAGGGCGCGGTGCAGCGCGAGCAGACCGTGCTCGTGTCGGACACCATCGTGTACAACGACTCGTCGCGCATCGTCACCGCGCGCAACGCGCCGAACGATACCACCGTCCTGCGCGACCCCGGCGCCCAGACGTCGGACCTGGTGACGTTAGGCGGGCTCGAGTACGACATCGGCAACCACAAGGGCATCGCCAACCGGCTGACCACGTCGTCGGCGCAGGCCGGCCAAACCTGGTTTGTGGGCGGCGAGCGCGGTGCCGTCGCCGGCGACACGACGGGCCACGGACACAACACGTCCTACGCCATGGATGGGTCGATCACCAGCTGCGATCTGCCCGACCCGCACTACCACTTCGAGTCGAAGGAAATCAAGATGGTCACGCGGCGCCTGCTCGTCGCGCGGCCGGCCGTGCTCTACATCCAGGACATCCCCGTCCTCTGGCTGCCGTTCATCTTCCAGGACATGCGCGCGGGCCGCCGCAGCGGCATTCTCCCGCCGCGCTTCGGGCTGTCGGACATCGTCCGCACCTCCGCCTCGTATCAGCGCGAAGTCGACAACCTCGGCTACTACTTCGCCATCAACGACTACACGGACGCCACAGCGTCGCTCGACTGGCGAAGCGGCAACAACCAGCAGAACGGCAACATCGGGTGGACGCGCTGGAACGGCGAGTTCGAGTACCGCTGGCTCGACCGCTTTCTCGCGGGACGCATCGGCCTCTCGTACTCCACGTTCAGCGACGGCGAGAAGAGCACCAACATCTCGTGGTCGCACCAGCAGCAGTTCTCGCAGACCAGCAGCCTCAACGCGTCGATCAACTATTCGAGCAACACCACCGCGATCCGCCAGCAAGCGTTCAACGTCGCGCAGGCGCTCGCCGCGATCGCGTCGGCGGTGAACTTCCAGCAAGCGTTAGGCCCGGCCAACCTCAGCATCGGCGGCACGCGGACGCAGTACACGGGCCGCAAGGAGATCGATCAGAACTTCCCGAACCTGAGCGTCTCGACGAAGCCGGTGAGCGTCGGCCAATGGCTGCTGTGGTCGCCGCAGCTCTCGCTCAACAACACCGAGAACCTGAACATGGACGCGGCGCCGTTCATCTTCACACCCGGCACGAACGGATCGCCGTTCGACAGCACGCGGGTGAACGCGAGCCAGCGCAACACGACGGCGTCGTTCCAGACGCCGGTGCGCATCTTCGGCTTCACGTGGCAGAACAGCTTCTCGTTGTCGGACAAGCAGAACAACTTCCCGCAAGCGTTCGACGTGCGCGATTTCAACACCGGGGCGCTCATCACCCGTCGCATGTACGCGCAGAGCTACCTCACGTCGGTCGATTGGCAGACCGGCATCAGCCTGCCCGCGATCATGCAGAGCACGCTCAAGCTGTCGCCGTTCATCGCGATCGTGAACGCCGATCAGACGAGCGGTTTCTGGGTGCGCAGCCAACTGAGCGGCGGCCAGTTCGTGCACCAGTCGAAGACGCTGCAGTACGGTCTCTCGAGCTCGCCGACGTTGTTCGGATTCTTCCCCGGCTTCGGACCGTTCGCGCGCATCCGCCATTCGATCGAACCGCGCCTCACGTTCACGTATTCGCCGGCGTCCAACGTGAGCGACGACTATCTGCGCGCGCTGAACAAGACGCGCGCGACGTACCTGGGCGGCCTGCCGCAAGAGAACATCACGATGCAGTTGGACCAGGTGTTCGAGGCGAAGCTCAAGAGCAAGAACGACACGAACCCGGATGCAGGACAGAAGATCAAGCTGCTCGCGCTGAGCTTCGATCCGTTGAGCTACGACTTCGAGCGCGCGAAAGTGACGCACTCGTCCGGCTTCAATACGTCGACGTTCGGGTATCGCGTGAGCTCCGATCTGCTTCCGGGCTTCGATCTCGCGGTGCAGTACTCGTTGTTCCAGGGCGACCTGCAGAGCGATACAGCGAAGTTCAAACCGTTCCGCACCGGCATCACGGCGTCGTTCACGATCGGGAAGAACAACAATCCCATCACCGCGCTCTCGAAGATTTTCGGGAACGGGGACACGACGGCGAATCAGTCGGCGCAGGCGCTCAACCAGCAGCCGGTGATCGCTGGTCCGGGCGGCGTGCGACAACCGCTCGGCATCCCGACCGGGGCAGGCTGGACGGCGTCGTTCCAGTTTTCATCGACGCGAAGCAGGCCGATTCCCGGCGCGCGCGTGATCGACCCGCGCGCGACGTGTCAGGTGCTGATCAACGATCCGATCAACTATCAGCGCTGCTTGAACACGCCGCAGCCGGCGGACACGCTGCAGCAGACGATCGCCGGCGGCGCGCCGTTCGTGACGCCCGCGCTCACGACGCTGCGCGCGAATGCGTCGTTCAGCCTAACGCCCAAGTGGGCGCTCCAATGGTCGACGGGCTACGACTTCCAGTTGCACGAGTTCTCCGACCAGGACGTGGGACTCCAGCGCGACATGCACGACTGGCGCGCGATCTTCCACTTCTCGCGCGCGCCCAACGGAAACTTCGCGTTCAGTTTCTACATCGCGCTCAAGGCGGAGCCGGATCTCAAGTTCGATTACAACCGGTCGACGTATCGGCCGCAGGAAGGATCTGTACCGTAGGGAAGCGGCGCGCGTGCGCGCCGGAGGGAAGCGCTCGCTGTCGCTCGCTTGGGGAAGCGCTCCGCTGGGGGAAGCGGCGGCGACGCCGCCTGAGGGAGTGGAACAACATCAATGGTCTGCGCGACGGGAGCGCCATGCTTTTGGGGGCCCGCGCGACCCCGGGCCCTCTCCACCCAGAAACCACTGATGTCCTTCCTCTCCCTCAGGCGGCGTCGCCGCCGCTTCCCCCAGCGGAGCGCTTCCCCAAGCGAGCGACAGCGAGCGCTTCCCACTTCCCTCAGTGTAGCCAAGCAAGATCGGTCTTTGTCCCCAGTAAGGGACGACACTGCGCGGGCGCGCATCGTAATTCCTTGATGTGATTGGCGTTGCCGTACCGCTGCGCTCGGCGCGGGGCGTGCACAGAGGGAGCGCATACGCCGATGGAGATCGCAATGCGCCGCACGACTCTGGTGGCTGGTGCCGTGGTCGCACTCGCTGCCTGCTCGACCTCGGACCGCGTGACGGGAAACAATTTCAACCTCACGCCGCCCAGCAATCTCACCTATCAGCTCATCCCGAGCGGGAATGCCGACGCGCCCGAAGGGATCGACTTGCGTTGGGATCCCGTGAACGATCCCAACATTTCCGACTACGCCGTCTTCTCGCGTGCATCCACGGGCGACCAGTGGAGTCTGCGGGCGCAAACCACGTCTCCGTCGTTCGAGGACCTCGGACAGCCCGATCTCCAGTACTACGTCGCCACGGAAGCGGCCGACGGGTCGATGAGCGCGCCGTCCAACGTCGTGACCGTGGACAACACCAACAAACTGCCGCCGCCGGACAGCCTCTCGGCCATCGCGCTCGACCAGGCGGTGGAACTGTCGTGGGCGCCTAACGCACGGTTGGCCGACCCATCCGCGTTCAGCTACTATCGCGTGTACTCGACGGTCTACCATGCGGGCACGAACCTCTGCGACACGCAGTGGGTCCTTGAGGGGACGACCGTGTCCGAGGACTTCATCGCCAGCGGCCTGCCCAACGGCCAACCGCGCTGCTTCGACGTGAGCGCGATCAGCTTCGACGGACACGAGAGCGATTGGCCGACGCCGATCGCCATCGCGCCCAGTGCGACGGCCGGCGACGTGGTGTTGTTCGCGTCGCAGGACTCGCTCGGGAAGAGCGGCGTCACACTCGGCTCGTCGACGAGGGCGCGTGAGATGACAGCGAGCGGCGCGCGCACCGACATCGATTTCCGCGTCGATCGTCACGCCGATGGCAGCATGTGGATCGTGCCGGTGAAGTCGGGGACGACTGTCGCGCTCTACAGCACGCAGCCGATTTCGAGTCTCTCCGCGATGAGCGTCGCGCCGATCAGTGGCTTTTCGTCCGGCGCGATCCAGGCGAAGGCCAAGCTCGGCTACGTCATTCAGACGGCTCGAGGCGACGGGATGCACTACGCCAGCGTGCGCGTCGCCGCGGTCGGCCATAACTTCATCGTCTTCGAGTGGTCGTACCAGCGCAACCCGGGAGATCCGGTCCTCAATCGCGCGGCGATCGGAGGCAGCGCGATCGCACGTTAGTCGACCAGGCAGTACGCAGCGCCGTCATCGCCGCTGGCGCGGCAATGGCGGCGCTGCGTACATTTTCCCCACATGACACAACCGATCTTGCTCGACGGCGACTCGCTGACCGTCGACGCCGTGTATCGCGTGGCGGTCGAGCGTGCGCCGGTGGGTCTGTCGGATCGCGGCCGCGCGCGCGTGGCCCGCGCGCGCGCGGCCGTCGTCCAAGTCCTCCAGCGCGGCGACGTGGTGTATGGCGTGACCACCGGTTTCGGCAAATTGTCCGAGGTCGCGATTCCGGCCGATCGCCTGCGTGACCTGCAGGTGAACCTCGTGCGCAGCCACGCGTCGGGCGTGGGCCCGCTGCTCCCCGAGCGCGAAGTGCGCGCGATGATGCTGCTCCGCGCCAACGTGATCGCGAAGGGCTATTCCGGCGGACGTGCCGCGCTCATCGACTTGCTGACCGGGATGCTCAACGCCGGTGTGACGCCGGAAGTACCGGAGCAGGGCAGCGTGGGTGCGAGCGGCGACCTCGCTCCGTTAGCACACCTCGCCGGCGCGATGATCGGCGAGGGCATGGTGGAGCACGACGGGACGCGAGGCACCGCCGCCCAAGTGTTGCGAGCGGCGGGTCTCGAGCCCGTGGTGCTCGAGCCCAAGGAAGGCATCACGCTCATCAACGGGACGCAGGCGCACACCGCGGTCGCATCGCTCGCGCTCGTGGATGCGCTTCGCGTTTGGCGCGCGGCGCACGTGGCCGGCGCGATGTCGCTCGAAGGATTGATGGGCACGCCCGTCGCGTTCGACGAGCGCATCCAGGCCGCGCGCGGACAAGTCGGGCAGATCGAGTCGGCCGCGCTGCTGCGCGCACTGCTCGCCGACAGCGAGATCCGTGAATCCCATCGCACCGGCGACCCGCGCGTGCAGGACGCGTACGCGCTGCGCTGCATGCCGCAAGTGCACGGTCCCGCGCGCGACGCCCTCGCGTTCGCCGAGTCGGTCATCGCGCGCGAGCTCAATGCGGCCACCGACAACCCGCTCGTCCTGGACGGCTCCGAGATGCTGAGCGGCGGCAACTTCCACGGCCAGGCGGTTGCGTTAGCACTCGATGTCATGGCCATCGCGCTCGCCAACATGGCGACGATCGCCGAGCGGCGCATCGATCGCGTGCTGCACCCGGATCTCAATCACGGTCTGCCGGCGTTTCTGGCGCGTGATCCGGGCGTGAACAGCGGCTTCATGATGGCCCAGGTCACTGCGGCTGCGCTGGCGAGCGAGTGCAAGGTGCTCGCGCATCCCGCGAGCGTGGATACGATTCCTACGGGCGGCGGAAAGGAGGATGTGGTCCCGATGGCGATGGGCGCGGCGTGGAAACTGCGGCGTTCCGTCGAGAACGTGCGCAACATCCTCGCGATCGAGCTGATGTGCGGCGCGCAGGCCGTGGAGCTGCGCGCGCCGCTTGCCCCCGCGCGCCGCGTTGGCGACGCGGTGGCGGTCGTACGGAGCGTGGTGCCGGCCCTCGACCGCGATCGCGCGCTGAGCGCGGACATCGCCGCGCTCAGCGGCGCGATCGCGTCGGGGGCCTTCGACGCCGTCGCCGTGGCGTCGCCCACGGCGGCGGCTTCCCGTTAGGCAGCGCGCCACGGTCGTCGGCCGGTCATGCTGTCGTCCCGCTTCGCGCCGTGGCACGTGCCGCTGTTCGCCGCCAAATACGCGTGGCTCACGCTGCGCCACCGCCCGATCCTCGTGCACTTCGAGGTCACGATGCGGTGCAACGCACGCTGCGACTTCTGCGACTATTGGAAAACCGACCCGTCGGCGCGCGCGCAGGAAGTGCGCAGCTTCGCGGACGCCGCGCGCTTTTTCTCGCCGATCATGATCACGTTCACGGGCGGCGAGCCGTTGCTCCGACGCGATCTCGAGGACCTCGTGGCCGGCGTCGCTCGTGCCGTGCATCTCCGATACATCGCGCTCATCACACACGGCGGCATGCTCACGCTCGAGCGCGCCCGCGCCCTCTGGGATGCCGGTCTCAACCAGTTCAACATCTCGCTCGACTTTCTCGACGAGCGACACGATCGCGCGCGCGGCGTCCCCGGCCTGTCGAAAAAGATTCTGGACCTCGTGCCGCAGCTCCGCGCCGCCGGCATCGACAGCATCCGGTTCAACACGGTCATCAAGCGCGACAATCTGTCGGAGATCGTCCCGATCGTGCGGCGCGCCGAGGAGCTGGGCGTGGGCGTGTCGTTCAGCACCTACACGGACCTCAAGAACGGCAACGGAGCGCATCGCGTCGAGTCCGGCCAGTGGCAGGAGCTCGACCACGTGATCGCCGAGCTCCTGTCAATCAAGCGGCGGCGCCGCGGGATCATCGTGAACTCCGATCACTATTTGCGAGAGATTCCCAGGTACGTGCGGGGTGAGATGCACGACCCGTGTCTTTCCGGTCAGCGCACGATCCACGTGAATCCGATGGGGTACGTGCGGCGGTGCCCGGACTTCCCGAGCGACTTCCACTGGACCGAGTTCCGCACGTATCAGCCGATCGATTGCAACGCGTGCTTTTACGCCTGCCGGGGTGAGTCGCAAGCGCCGCTCACCATAGCGCGGGTCCGCGACATCATGGCCTGACCGCTCGGCGGTTTCGCTCGTGGCAGGTGTTTGCGTTACGCGGCGAGTGGCGCAGCAGTCCGTCGTAGGTGGACTAAGCCAAACCTTGTCGCCAGCGCAACTTACCGGTAACTTACGTGGCCTTCGCCACGCCGGGGCGCGACGCGAAGCCGCCTCGCACACGGAGCCCACCACGCGCTGATGTCGAACGTTGCGAAGCTCAAGAAACGAGCGCTCGAATACGAGCAAAAGAAGCAGTTCGACAAGGCGCTCGAGACGTATGACCAGATTCTCGATGGGTTGGGCGAACACGTCGATGAGGCCGACGTGGCTCTCTACAACCGCGTCGGCGATTTGCTCGTACGCCGTGGCGACGTCACGGCCGCCGTAGACCACTACGAGAAGGCCGTCGACCTCTACACCGACGGCGGTTTCTTCAACAACGCGATCGCGCTCTGCAACAAGATCCTGCGCAACGCGCCGGGCCGGACGTCGATCTACTACAAGTTGGGCAAGATCAGCGCGAAGAAAGGCTTCGTGAACGACGCGAAGCAGAACTTTCTCGAGTACGCGGATCGCATGCAGCGCGCGGGGGAGCTCGAGGAAGCGTTTCGCGCGCTGAAGGAATTCGCGGATCTCTGTCCGGATCAGGACGACATCCGGCTCATGCTCGCCGATCAGTTGGTGCGCAAAGACCGGAAGGGCGAAGCGATCGAGCAGTTGCAGGTGCTGTACGAGAAGTTCCAATCCGAAGGCCGCACGCGCGAAGCTCGCGCGACGGTCGATCGGATGAAGGCGTTAGACCCGGAGCTCGAGCCGAAAGCGGGACCGGCTCGCCCATCGCCGAAGTCAAACGATCTCGTTTTTCTCGACCTCAACTTCGACGCGCCGCGTTCGGGTCCGCCAGGTGCGCGCGCCAAGGCAGCGCCGCCGCCTGCACCGGCTAAGCCAGCGAAGCCTGCCCAACCGCCGACGCCGCCTCCTCCTCCGCCGGCGGCGCCCGAGCCCGAGCCGGAAGAAGCCACGCTCGATGTCGACCTGCCGTTCATCAATTCGCAGGCGGAGATCGAGCCGTCGCCCGACATCGAACCGGTCGAAGGACTCGAGCGCGCCGAGAGCTTTGCCGAGCCAGCCGCCGACGAGGCGTCGCAGTCGGACCAATTGGTGAGCCACCACGATTCGGACATCATCGTCGGATTCGAGCAGACGACGTTCGAGACGCGCCCCGACGCCGACCCGGATGTGGCGCCGCTGGCCGGTCTCGAGTCGGGTATGTCGGCCGACGACGGGATCCTGTCCGGCGATCCGTTAGGCAGCCTGGGCGAGCTGCAGTTGGAGGACACCGACGAGACGCCGGGGAACGCGTCAACCGAAGAGGAAGAGTCGATCGATCTGCCGCTCCTCGAGATCCCGGTGAACGACGTGGATGTGCCCGAGTCCGTGGGCGGCGACCTGACGTTCATCTATCCCGGCGACACGACGCCCGAGGTGCCTAACGAGGAGCCAGAGCGGGCCGCGCGCACCGTGGACCTCACGGGCTTCGGCGACGATGCGCTGATCCGCTCCGATCCGTTTCCGGATACGGACGACCTCGACGAGTCGATCGATGCCGCGCTCGATCACGCGCGCATGGATGCCGATGCGGATCCGCTCGCCGGACTCCCGGCCCTCGAGCCAGAGCCTGCCGATGACGACGCCGAGCTGCCGCCGCTGCCGCCCATGGATGAAGCGGCGCCCGCGGTGCATCACCCGGCCGCCGATGCGGCGGTCCAGCGCCTCCGGACGGCGGTGGAGCGTTCGCCTAACGACTTCGACGTCCGCCGCCAGCTCGCCGAAGCCCTCCTCGAGGAAGGCGAGCGCGACCTCGGCTTGGCCGAGCTCGAGCACGCGATGTTGGGCTTCGAGACCACGGGGAACCTGCGCAGCGCGAGCGCGATCGCCGAAGAGATGATCCGCGTGGAGCCGGGCAGCGTGCGGTTCCACCAGAAGCGGGTCGAGTACGCGGTGCGCGCCAACGACAAGGGACGGCTCGTCGACGCGTATCTCTCGTTGGCCGAGTGTCTCTTCGGCAGCGGGCAGCTCGACAAGTCGCGCGCGGTGTACAGCCGCGTGGTGGAGCTCAATCCGGCCGACGAGCGGGCCCGCGCGGCGCTGGCTGCGTTAGGCGGCGACGCGTTCAACCCGACGCCCAGCTCCACGACACCTATCTCCCGGCCCTCGGTGCGCCCGACGCCGGTCGCACGCCCGGACGAGCGCGAGGTCGCCGCGACGGCGAAACCGGCCGGCGGCTCCGATAGCGACTTCGTCAACCTCGCCGACTGGCTGCGCGAGGACGATACGACCAAGAGCACGCGCATGGTCGTCGACGTAGGCGAGCCGGCCGTCGATCAGCAGCAAGTCGATTTCGCCGATATGTTGAGCATGTTCAAGCAGGGCGTGGCGGCCAACGTGGATGAAACGGACCACGAGAGCCACTACGATCTCGGCGTGGCCTACAAGGAGATGGGTCTGTTGGACGAAGCCATCTCCGAGTTCCAGAAGGCGCTGCGTGGAACGGAACACCGGGGCCGAACGTACGAGGCATTGGGGCAGTGCTTCGTCGAGAAGCGCCAATATCAGATCGCGCTGACGATTCTCTCGCGCGCGCTGACCGATCAACACGCGACGGACGATCAACTCGTGGGTGTGCTCTACTTGCTGGGCTACGCATCGGAAGCACTCGGCCGATACCCGGACGCGCTCAAGTTCTACGAGCGGGTGTTCGCGGTGGACATCCAATTTCGCGACATCGGCGACCGATTGGCCGCCGTGGAGCGGAAAGCGCGGTGACCGCCATCGCGCAATCCCGCTCGCGGCGCAGCCCGACGTTAGGCGACGTGCAGCGCCCGGTCCGCGAGCCCCTGGCCGCGGTCGGCGAGGAGCTGCAGCGCATCGTCACGGCTGACCTGCCGCTCATCGACGAGGTGAACGGACATCTCCTGCTCATGAAGGGCAAGATGTTCCGTCCGACGCTGGCGCTCCTCGCGAGCAGTGTCGGCGGCGACCCCGACACGCGCGCGACGACACTCGCGGCGGTGGTCGAGCTCGTGCACCTCGCCACGCTGGTGCACGACGATTCGGTCGATCACTCCACGCTGCGGCGCGGGATGCCGACGATCAACTCCCTGTTCACCCACCAGATCTCGGTGATCATGGGAGACTTTCTGTACTCGCGCGCGGTGGTCGAGCTGGCTCGGTTAGGCGACTGGGACGTGCTGCGCGTGCTCGCGCGCGCGACCAACGAGATGACCATCGGCGAGATGCGCCAGCTCACCGCGCTCGATGCGCTCGCGTTCAACGAGAGCGACTACGAAGCGCTCATCCGCTGCAAGACCGCGTCGCTGCTCTCCGCGACCTGCGAGATCGGCGCGATCGCGGGCGGGGGCGCGCACCGCAAGCGGTTCGCGCACTATGGTGAGCAGTTGGGCATGGCGTTCCAGGTGGCCGATGATCTTCTGGATTACACGGCCACCAGCGCGGACACCGGCAAACCGACCGGCCTCGATCTGCGCGAGCACAAAGTGACGCTGCCGCTCATCGCGGCGCTGCGCACCATGCCGGCGTCCTCGCGACGTCACGTCGAGGCGTTGTTCGCGGCGCCTGAACCCACCGATGCGGATATCGAAACCGTCATCGCCATCGTAGTCGAACACGGCGGACTCGACTACGCGCGCCGGCGCGGTGGCCAGTATGCGCGGGAGGCAGAACGGGCGCTGGAGGGATTGCCCGAGACCCCCGTGCTCGCTGCCCTGCACGACGCCATCGCTTACGCCATGGATCGGAGACATTGATGGCTCAAGGCTCGTCCAAGCACCGCCCCGGATTCCACGCGCTCGTCCTCTCGATCGGCTTCATCGTCGGCGGCCTCCTCACCCAGGTGGCGCGCCGGTTCTTGCCCGCCGGTGCCGTGAAAGAATTCCTCACGTCGGGCGTGACGCCGAGTTGGGGGCCGCTGCCAATAGACCTGATCATCATTAAGTTTGCGGTAGGCCCGATCGCGCTCGATGTGTCGCTCCTGAGCCTGCTCGGCGTATTGATCGCATACTTGATAGCCAGATCCCTCTTCTAGGGGGCGTCACCATGGGCTTTGGAAATCTCGGCTTCGGCGAGATCCTCGTCATCGTTCTCATCGTGTTGCTGCTCTTCGGTGCGAAGCGCATCCCGGAGATCGCGGGCTCGATGGGCAAGGGGATCCGCGAGTTCAAGAAGAGTATGACCGACGTGCAGACATCGATCACGCAGGAAGTCACGCCGCGCGAGGATCGCGACCGCCTTCGAGCGCCCGACGCGCAGCCCCGGGCCGAGGAAGCGAGGCCCGAGCCGAAGCGCCTGATCGATAGCTGAAAGTCGGACGAAGCACGACAAGGCCGGACACGACCGGATAATTAAAACCGCACGCCTAACACAGGTGTGCGGTTTTTATTTTTCGGTCGTGTCCGGCTTTGTCGTGCGTTGTCCGCCCAGTTAGCTCGCGGTCTGCCGGTTCTGCTGCTCGAGCTGCTTGCGGCGGTCGTCGATCTTGGCGTTCTGGTGCAGATCCGCCAGATACTCCTGCACCCGCTGCTGGCGGAGCCGCTGCAACAACTGCGTGCGCTGCTGCGTCTTCTGCTTCTGCCACGCAGCGCGGTCGGCGTCGACGCGGCGGTTCACCTTGATCACGAACACCGCGTCGCCGGATTTCACGGGCTCGCTCACGGTACCCGTGGGCAGTCCGAAGGCGGCGCCGACGGCTTCGTTCGCCTGTCCGATGCCCGGTACCGGCGACACGCGCGAGAACGTCGGGCTCTGCGTCACCGTTAGGCCGGCCGCCTTCGCGGCCTGGTCGAACGTCTGCCCCTTGGCGTACGCGTCGGACACCTGCTGCGCTTTGGGCACGAGCAGGTCGAGCTTTTTCTCGCGAATGAGCTCCGTGCGAATGTCGTCCGTCATGGACGCTACGGTCGGCTTGCCCCCGGGCGTGACCGAGTCCAGCCGCGCCAGGTAGTACGCGTCGTCGGCGTCGATCAGGTCACTCGTCTGTCCGACCTTCGAGGTGAATGCCCACGCGCTCACGCTCGGCACGTTGTGTCCGTTGTACGTGAGCGGGTCGCCCTCGGTGGCGGCGAGGCGCGCGGTGGTCAACCCGAGCCGCTTCGTGATCACGTCGAACTCCGCCGGCGTGTCGAGATCCGCGGCGTGCGAGAGGGAGTCCGCGCGGCGATCGCTCACGGCCGCCGACGAGTCGCCCTGCTGAATGCGGAGGAGAATGTGGCGCACGGCGATCGTGTCGCCCCTGCGCTCGTCGACCTTGATGATGTGGTAGCCGAATTGCGTTAGGACAGGCGGCGAGAGCTCGCCCGGCTTGAGCGAGAACGCAGCCGAGTCGAACGCGTGGACGAACTGGCCCTTGGTGACGCGTCCCAGGTAGCCGCCTTTCACCGCCGACGCGGAATCCGCCGATTCGCGCTTGGCGACGTCGTCGAATTTCGCTCCCCCTAGAATCTCCTTTCGGAGGTCGAGGGCATGCTGGTACACGCGCTCGGAATCCGCCTTGGTGACCGGGCGGGGAATCATCGCGATCGTCACCACCGCATGGCCGGGTCGATTCGAGAACTCCGACTTGTGCTGGTTGAAGTACTGCTGGATCTCGGCCGCGCTCACGTGCACCGCGGAATCCGGAATCGTCTGCGGGTCGAATCGCACGAACGACACCTGCGCCGAGTCGTGCGTGTCCTGCCACGCGCGCCACAGTTGGGCATCGGTCACGTACACCTGCGACGCGATCTGCTCGAACAGTTTCTCGCGCGGCAGCTCGCCGCGGTAATACTGCTCGAGCTGCAACCGGATGCCCGACTCCTTGGCGATCGGGCTGGAGAGATAGCGGCGGTACTTGTTGAGGTCGAACTGCCCCTCGGTCTGGAACTGCGGGTCCTGCAGAATCTGCGGCGGCGGTTCCTCGAGCGCGGCTTGCTGGATTTCCTCGTCCGACACGGTGATGTCACGCTTCTTGTATTCCTGCTGGAGCAGGATGTTGTTCACCATGTCGTTGAACGCGTCGTCTTCCACGCGTTGCTGATCATCCAGCGAGAGCTGTCCCGAGGTTTGTTGTTGGGCACGCTGAATGGCCTGCTCGCGGACCTGGGCCCAGTCGCCGTAGGTGATGTCGGTGCCGTTGACTTTGGCGACCGTGGTGCCACGCGTAACCGGACCCTGATCACCGAGGCCAGATTGCCCAATGTAGACGAACCAGATCAGGAAGGCGGGGACGACGAGATACCAAATCCACTTGGCGTGCGCTCGAAAGACGTGCAGCACCGGAAGTCACTCCGTGTCGAACAGGGGAAGGGTCGCGGGCAAGGGGTCGCTCGACGGCCCTCCGCGAACCGCGAAATCTACCGGCTGCGGCGGCGTAAAAGCAAGACAGCGTGTCACTTCCGATTGACTTGAATCGTCCCTGAGTTGTATCTTGAGCCGCCTTTAACCGCCTCCCTGGGCGCCATTCCCGAGGGTTTTGAATGGCCAGTTCCGCGCTGATCGACGACCTCCTCAAACAATTCGCCGAGAACCCGCGGCGCGTGTTCGCCCGCCTCGCGAACGAGTATCGCAAGCGAGGTGAACTGGACACGGCCATCGAGATCTGCCGCGCGCACGTGCCGCTGCAGCCGACGTACATCAGCGGCTACATCGTGTTAGGCCAGGCGCTGTACGAGACCGGCCAGCTGGATGAAGCGCAGAGCACGTTCGAGACGGCGCTCGGTCTGGATCCCGAAAACCTGATCGGCCTCCGTCAGTTAGGCGACATCGCGCGCGCCAAGGGCGATGCCGACGGTGCGCGCGGCTGGTACCGGCGGCTCCTCGAGGTCGATCCGCAGAACGACGAAGTCGAAGCGCTGCTGCGTGAGCTGGACGCGCCGGCCAAAAACGCTCCAGCAGCGGCGCCAGAGGCCGCGCCGGACGTCATTTCGTGGAACGACATCAATCCCGAGAACACCAAGACGGCCGAGCCCGCGCCATCTGCTGCTCCGGCACCGGCGCCCGAGCCGACGACGAAGGCACTCGACTTCGACTACAACGTCTTGTCGTCGTTCGGCGAAGCGGAGGCACTGCCGGCATTCGAGCAGCCCGAGCCGGCTGAGGCGACGCGCGCAGACGCCCCGACGATCGACGAAGCCATTCCGGAGACACCGGCTCCCGTCGCACCGGCTGCTCCCGCTGCGGTGTCTCGCCCCGTCGTCGAGGAATCGTCGTCGCACGATGAGCCGCTGCCAGCGGCGTTCATCACGGAGACGATGGCCGAGCTGTACCTGCAGCAAGGACACCGCGAGCAGGCACTCGACATCTATCGGCTGTTGCTTGCGCAGCGTCCGGGCGATGTGTCGCTGCTCAATCGCATCGCGCGCCTCGAGCAGCCTGCACCGGCGGCGCCGGTGGAGCGTACGGTGCGAGCGTTCTTCGGCCGCTTCGCGAATCGTCGTCCGCCCGGTGTGCGCACGGAAACCGACCTCACGCCAGTCGCGGCGCCGGCCGTGTCCGAGCCGGTGGCGGCCGAGGAACCGGCTCCGTTAGGCGAGCCGGTCGCGCCGACACACACGCCGGCCTCCGACGAGGTGCACGAGGAGCCTGCGGCCCAAGCGCCATCGCAACCAGAATCGAATGCGCCTGTGGCCGACGAGCCGAGCATCGCCGAGTTCGCACCGGCCGAGGCAGAGTCGGCGCCGGAACCCGTCGCCGCGGCCGAGCCGGAACCGATTGTTGCGTCGCCGGAGCCGGAGCCGGCTCGCGAGCGCGAATTCGCCGCGGACCGCGTAATCTCGTTCGCCGAGTTGTTCTCGGGACGCGGTACGTCGCCGGCCGACGAGCAGGCCGCCACGACCCTGGCGAGCGCTTTCGGATCGGACGCTGGTGTGCCTAACGGAGCGGGACACCCCACCCGCGCGGCCGATGACGCGCTCTCGCTGGACGACGTGTTCGGCGGCGGCGCGCACGAGCACGAGAGCGCGGCCGTCACATTCGATGAGTTCTTCGCACCGCGCGATGCGGGCGCGCAGCCCGACGCCGCGGCAGAGGGCGGCGCCGAGTCGCACGCCGCGCCGTCGCCATCGGTGCGCCGCGCCGACGATGCCGACCTCGAGCTCTTCCATCAGTGGCTCGAGGGCCTGAAGAAGTAGTGCGCATCGCCGTTCTGAACGGACCAAATCTCAATCTCCTCGGCGTCCGGGAGCCGGAGCTGTACGGACGCGACTCGCTGGCCGATATCGAGCAGCACCTGCGCGGCATCGCACGCGAGTTGCACGTGGAATTGGAGTTCGCCCAACGGAACGGAGAAGGGGACCTCGTGGATGTGATTCAGTCCCTGCGCGGCCGCGCCGACGGCGCCCTCATCAACGCCGGCGCCTACAGCCACAGCAGCCTCGCCATTCGCGACGCCTTCGCCGCGGTGCAGGTGCCGTTCGTCGAAGTGCACCTGAGCAACATCTTCGCGCGCGAGCCCGAACGGCGGCACTCGATGCTCGCGTCGAGCGCGCTCGCCATGGTGTGCGGATTCGGCGCGCGCGGCTACGAGCTCGCGCTCCGCGGCATCGTCGCCTCGCTGACGCGTGAGTGACCGGCGGTCCGAGCGCGTTGCGGCGCTCGCCGCCGCGCTTCGAGCGGCGCATCTCGACGCCGTGCTGGTCACGAGCCTGCCTAACATTCGGTACCTGACCGGATTCTCCGGGTCGAGCGCGATCGTCGTCGCCTCCGAGCGCGACCTGCTGTTCGTCACCGATTTTCGATACGCCACGCAGGTGCAAGAAGAAGTCGGCAATCTCGCGCGCGTGGTGATCGAGCCGCAAAGTCTGTGGACCGGCGTCTGGCGCGACATGGCCGATATGACGGGCGTGGAAGTTGTCGGCTTCGAGTCCGCGCACCTGGTGCACCGTGACTTCGAGCGGTTGTTGAACGCCGGTTCGCGGTGGCAGTGGCGCGCGACGACCGATGTCGTCGAGACGCTGCGCGAGCAAAAGGACGAAGGCGAGATCGCGAGCATCACCGCCGCTGCGCGCGTGGCCGAGCGCGCGCTCGAGCGCATGCTCTCGGAAGTGCGCGCGGGTCAGACTGAGCTCGAAATCGCGGGCGCACTCGAGCGGGCGTTGCGCGATGAAGGCAGCAGTGGGTTTCCATTCGAGACGATCGTCGCATCCGGCGAGCGTTCGGCGCTGCCTCACGCCAGGGCCGCCGATCGCCCGGTTCGAGCCGGCGACTTCCTTCTCATCGATTTCGGTGCCATAGTGGACGGCTATTGCTCCGACATCACGCGGACTGTAGTAGTTGGTCGCGCGACGCAGGAGCAACGCGACGTACACGACATCGTGCGCAGCGCGAACGAGCGCGCATCAGGTCTCGTTCACGCAGGCATGAGCGGCAAAGATGCCGATGCGTTGGCTCGGCGCTACATTGAGGAGCGCGGTTTGGGCGAGGCGTTCGGGCACAGCCTCGGACATGGAATTGGAATCGAAGTGCACGAAGCACCACGGCTCGCGCGCACGACGGAGGCGGTGCTCCCCGAGCGCGCCGTCGTCACGATCGAGCCGGGAGTCTATCGCGCTGGTTGGGGCGGAGTGCGCGTCGAAGATGACGTCGTGCTTGGTCGCGACAGCGCAACTATTTTGACGAACTTTTCGCGCGAGCTCCTCGAGGTCGGCTGACGTCTGGAGGGCCTCATCTCTGACACACCTATGATTGACCTGCGCTACGTGAAGAAGCTCGTCGAGCTGCTCGACGGGTCTACGGTGGATTCCATCGAGATCTCATCCGACAAGGGCATGAAGATCCGGATCTCGAAGACGCCGCAGCAGAGAGCAGTGGGGATCGCGACAGCCGCGGCGCCGGTTCAGGTGGCAGTACCGATGTCGGCTCCGACCTTGATACCGGCGGCAATGCCGGCCACGCGCATGACGCCCGCCGACGGCGTTCCTGTGACGACGGCCGAAGCGCTGCCGCCGGCGCCGGCCGAACCATCCAAACCAAAGCTGCTCGAGGTGAAGTCGCCGATGGTGGGGACGTTCTATCGCTCACCCGAGCCGGGCTCGCCTGCGTACGTGAGCGAAGGGTCGCGCATCGCGAAGGGCGAGATCCTGTGCATCATCGAGGCGATGAAGATCATGAACGAGATCGAGTCCGAGTACGCCGGAATTGTGCGCGAGGTGCTGGTGAGCGACGCACATCCGGTGGAGTACGGACAGGTCCTCTTCCGGATCGACCCCAATGGCTAACCCAGCCGTCTCGACCGCGTCCGAGTCGCCGAGCGCGCCTGCCCAACAGGCGCCCGCATTCAACTTCAAGGCAGTGCTGCAGCGGATGATTCAGCAGAACGCATCCGACCTGCATCTCAAGGTCGGGCGTCCGCCGGTGCTGCGCGTGAACGGCGATCTGAGCTCGCTCGATGTGCCGCCGCTGCGTCCCGAAGAGCTGAAGTCGCTCGCCGAGCAAATCATGACGCCGAAGCAGGTGAAGGATTTCGCCGAGCACAAAGAGGCGGACTTCGCGATCGGCGTGCCGGGCATCGGACGATTTCGCGTGAACGTGTACCAGCAGCGCGGCACGATCGCGTACGCGCTGCGGTCGGTGCCGTATCAGGTGCGGACGATCGAAGAATTGAATCTGCCGCAGAACATTTCCGAGATCTCGCTCCGGCCGCGCGGGTTGGTGCTCGTCACCGGAATCACCGGCTCGGGCAAGTCGACGGCGCTCGCGGCAATGATCCAGCACATCAACGAGAAGCGTCACGCGAACGTGATCACGATCGAGGATCCGATCGAGTTCCTGCACCGTGACATCAACTCGAGCATCAATCAGCGCGAAGTCGGCGCCGACACGGGAAGCTTCGCGGCGGCACTGCGCCGCGTGCTGCGCCAGGATCCCGACGTGATCCTCATCGGCGAGATCCGCGACATCGAAACGCTGGAAGTGGCGCTCAAGGCCGCCGACACGGGGCACCTCGTATTCTCGACACTCCACACCACGGACGCGACCCAGACCATCAGCCGCGTGCTCTCGTTCTATGCGCCGCACCAACAGAACGAAGTGCGGTTCATGCTCGCGAGCGCGCTCGCGGCGGTCGTGTCGCTGCGTCTCGTGCCGCGCGCCGACAAGCCGGGACGTGTGCCGGCGTGCGAGATTCTCATCAACACCGCGGCCGTGCGCGATCAGATCCGCGACATGACGAAGTCGCTGAACATTCCGGACCTGATCAAGGAAGGCACGGTGCAATACGGCATGCAGAGCTTCGACCAATCGCTCATGCAATGGTACAAGAAGGGCGCCATCTCGTACGAGAGCGCGCTGTTCTACGCGACCAACCCGAGCGAGTTCGCGTTGCGCGTCCAGGGTGTCGAAGGCTCCAGCGATCAGAGCTGGGATGCGCTGCAGGGCGACATCACGTCGTGAGGACGCCCAACGGGCGCCCCGACTCCCGGTCCATTAACCGTCGCGCATGTTCAAGAAAGTATTGATCGCGAACCGCGGCGAGATTGCGCTGCGGGTCATTCGCGCGTGTCGTGAGTTAGGCATCCAGACGGTCGCCGTCTATTCCGAGGCCGATCGCGAATCGCTGCACGTGCGGTTCGCCGACGACGACGTCTGCATTGGCCCCCCGCCCGCGCGCGACTCGTACCTCAAGATTCCGCGGCTCATCGCGGCGGCGGAGATCACCGGCGCCGACGCGATCCATCCCGGCTACGGATTTCTCGCCGAGAACGCGGAGTTTGCGGAGACGTGCGCGGCATCCAACATCGCGTTCATCGGGCCGACCGCTGAGCAGATTCGCGTCATGGGCGACAAGGCGGCCGCCCGTAAGGCGATGGCCGCGGTGGGCGTACCGATCGTGCCGGGCACGCCGGGCCCGATCGAAGACGTCGACGAAGCGCTGTCGTTCGCGCGGGAAATCGGCTTCCCGGTGATCATCAAAGCGGCGGCGGGCGGCGGCGGCAAGGGCATGCGCGTGGCCGAGGATCCCGAGGACTTCACGCGCGCGTTCCAGCTCGCGCGCTCGGAGGCGTTGTCGGCCTTCGGCTCGGGCGACGTGTACGTGGAGAAGTATCTCGCGCGTCCGCGGCACATCGAGTTCCAGATCATGGGCGACAAGCACGGTCGCGTGATTCATTTAGGCGAACGCGATTGCTCGGTGCAGCGTCGTCACCAGAAACTCATCGAAGAGGCGCCGAGCCCCGCCGTTGGGCCTGCCTTACGGGAGCGGATGGGACACGATGCCGTGCGCGGCGCGAAAGCCATCGACTACGTGGGCGCCGGCACCATCGAGATGCTGCTCGACGAAGATGGCTCGTACTACTTCATGGAGATGAACACGCGCATCCAGGTGGAGCATGGCGTGACCGAGATGCTCACCGGCGTCGATCTCGTGAAGGAGCAGCTGCGCGTGGCAGCGGGCGAGCCGCTCTCGGTCGCCGAGCTGCCGCCCTTGCGCGGACACGTGATCGAGGTGCGCGTGAACGCCGAAGATCCCGCGCGTAACTTCCAGCCGTCGCCGGGGCGCATCGACGTGTTTCATCCACCCGGTGGTCCGGGCGTTCGCATCGATTCGCACATCTATGCCGGCTACACGGTGCCGCCGTACTACGACTCGTTGCTCGCCAAGCTCATCTGCCAGGGTCGCGATCGCGCCGAAGCGGTGAAGCGTGTGCAAGTGGCGCTCGAGAGTTTTGTATTGGAAGGCGTGACGACGACGATTCCGTTCCTCGCACGCGTGATGCAGAACGCGGCCTTTCAGGCCGGTCAGGTGGACACCAAGTTTCTCGAGCGCGAGGCGTCGCTGTTGCGGGAGCCTTGAGGATGCGAATCGATGTGTTGTTCGGACCGTCGATGCTGGCGCCGGCGGCGGTCACGGGACGGGTGGTTGCGGTGATCGATGTGCTGCGGGCGTCCACGACCATCACGACGGCGCTTGCCAACGGCGCGCGCAAGGTGGTACCTCTGGAAAGCGCCGACGCCGTGATCACACGCGCCAAACAGTTCGAGCGCGCCGACGTGCGGACGGCGGGAGAGCGGAAGATGCAGCCGATCCCGGGGTTCGACCTCGGCAACTCGCCGCGCGAGATGACGCGCGAGGCCGTGGACGGCAAGACGGTGCTCTTCACGACGACCAACGGCACGGCGACCTTGCTCGCGGTGCAGGGGGCGCGCGACGTGGCCATCGCGTCCTACGTGAATGTGGCGGCGGTGGCGTCGCTCCTGCGCACGGCCGCGCGCGGCGGCACCGACATCAGCATCGTGTGCGCGGGGCGCGACCGGCAGGTCTCGCTCGAGGACGCGGCGTGCGCGGGACGCTACGTGCGGCTCGTCACCAAGCAGATGGACGGTGCTGAGTTAGGCGACGGCGCGTTCGCGTGCACGGTGCTCGACCGTCGCTACGGCGACCGCCTCGAGAAACTGTTCGCCGACTCCGAGCATGGTCGCGCGCTGGCCGACGCCGGATTCGGTGAAGACGTGATTGCGTGCGGTGCGTTGAACGCCCACCCGGTAATTCCCATCTACCAGGACCGGCAGATCACGCTGCTCGGCCCCGACCGGGAGCGTTAGGCAGTGGCGACGACGCCATCGCACCGGAAGCGCGAAGCGGCGGGCGTCGCGTTGTTGGCGCTGGCGCTCTTTCTCGCGTTGTCGATCGCGTCGAGCAGATCGGGCGCCGGCGGCGCGTGCCACCAGACGCGATCGCTCATGGGCCCGGTGGGCGCGTGTGCGCGCGCGGGCCTCGTGTGGTTGATCGGCGTGCCGGCGGCGTTCCTGGTGCCGCTGCTGCCGGCGATCCACGCGCTGCGGTTGTTCGGGCGCATGCAGTCGGACACCGATCGCAACTGGCTCCTGTTCGTGTTGGGCCTGGTGCTGCTGCTGCCCGTGTCGCTCGCGCTCGCGATGCGCCTGGGGCACGCGTGGAGCGACTACACGGGGGTCTGGGGCGGATTCTTCGCGTTCTATCTGTCGCAGGCGCTGCTCTGGGGCGCGTGGATCTTCGTCGCGCTGGCGTTCAGCGCGCTGACGATTTTCACGCTGGCGTGGAACCCCGTGCGCGTTCTGTTAGGCACAGGCCCCACGGCGACACTGCGCCTGCCATGGCGCCGCGCGGCGGCATCCGACGTCAACGAGCCGTCGCCGGAAGAAATGCCGGCCATCGAGCCGTATGCGCCGGAGCCGGTCGAGTCCGACGCCGCGATCGCCGATCTCCCGCGCGGGAGGCGGCGCAAGAAATCGAAGGCCGAGATCACGGCGGAGCACGACGAGGAAATCGCGGCCGCCATCGACGCGTCGGCCAATCCGGACGTCGCCGACGACGAGCTGCCGCCGCCCGAGCTCCTGGCGCCGCCGCCGCCGCACAACGCCGAGACGAACCGCCGCGAGCTGGACGCGATGGCGGTCAAGCTCAAGGAAGCGTTAGGCACCTTCCGTGTGGACGCCGAGATCACCGGCCGTACGACGGGGCCGGTGGTGACGCAGTTCGAGGTCGAGCCGGCGCCGGGCGTGAAAGTACGGCAGATCGCCAACCTGTCCAACGACCTCGCGCTCGCCATGCGCGCGGCGAGCATCCGCATCGTGGCGCCGATTCCGGGCCGCGGGGCGGTGGGCGTCGAGGTGCCCAACCCGACGTCGGAGATCGTCGCGTTCCGCGAGCTGCTCGAATCGCGCGAGTTCCAGACCGCGCGGGCGGCGCTGCCCATTGCGTTAGGCAAGGATCTCGAGGGCAAGCCGGTGATCGCCGACCTGGCCAAGATGCCGCACCTGCTCATCGCCGGCGCCACGGGCTCGGGCAAATCGGTGTGCGTCAACACGATCATCACGGGCCTCATCTACCGCCACACGCCGCGTACGCTGCGGTTCCTGATGGTGGACCCGAAGATGGTCGAGCTGTCGGTGTACAACATGCTCCCGCACTTGCGGCACAAGGTGATCACCGACAACCGCGACGCGGCGTCGGTGCTCAAGTGGGCCAAGGACGAAATGCAGGAGCGCTACGAGCTGCTCGCGGCCAACCAGTGTCGCAACATCCAGGACTTCAACCGCCGCGTCCAATCCGGTGCCACGCTCACTCGGCCGCGCAATCCCGACGTCGCGTTCGAGGATCTCGCGTACACGGGCGGCATCCTGCCGTACATCGTGCTCGTGATCGATGAGCTGGCGGATCTGATGATGACGGTGCAGGCGGAGATCGAGACGCCGCTCGCGCTGATTGCACAGAAGGCGCGCGCGATCGGTCTCCATCTGATCCTCGCCACGCAGCGGCCGAGCGTGAACGTGATCACCGGCTTGATCAAGGCGAACTTCCCGAGCCGCATCGCATTCCGCGTCGCGTCGCAGGTGGACAGCCGCACCATCATCGATGGCGTCGGCGCCGAGACATTGTTAGGCAACGGCGACATGCTATTCATCCCGCCCGGCAAGTCGGAGCCGGCGCGTCTCCAGGGCGCGTTCATCGCCGGTGACGACACCGAGCGCCTCATGCGCTGGTACGAGGAGCGCAAGACGGCCAAGCGCGCGGAGCTCGCGGCCAAGGGCCTCGCCGCCGAAGAGGTGTCCGAGCCGGACATCCTCGAGATCGTGCGGCAGAAGGAAGCGCTCGAGTCGGGACTCGCATTGCTCGATGCGGACGATCCGGGCGACCGCGACAAGTTGTTCCGCGACGCGGCGGAGGTGGTGATCCAGCATCAGCTGGGCTCGACGTCGCTGCTGCAGCGGCGGCTCAAGGTCGGTTACGGTCGCGCGGCGCGTATCATTGATCAGTTGCACGAAGCCGGCATTCTCGGTCCGCCGGACGGGTCGAAGCCGCGCGACGTGCTCATGGGCCTCGAGGATCTCGATCGCATCTGCGGTCCGCGCGTCTAACGGAGCCGTGTGGCGGCACGGGTGCGGGAGGTAGGCGTGACGTTCAAGTGGTTCGTCTCCGCGGCGGTGGCCGCGCTCGCGGTTGCGGCGCCGGCCGGCGCACAGTCGGCGGACACCGCGGCCCAGGCGCTCGCGCAGCCGGCCACGATTGCGAAGCTCAAGCCGATGAAGTGGCTGTACGTGATGTCGCTCGTCACCGGCGAGAGCACGCCGCAGCGCATCGGCTTCCGGACGCTGAGCCTAACGGACACGACCTATCAGGGCGTGCCGGCGTGGCTCGTGATCGACTCGCGGCAGATGCATACGGTGACGTACGCCGAGTCGCTGTACGTGGCGCGGGCGGACCTCGCGCCGCTCTATCGGGTGGAGCACACGCCGACGGGCCAGACCGTTTCGCGCTATGCGCGGGATAGCATCCGGACGGCCTTCGATGACGACAGCGCGGGGCACGCGGCGGTGGCGATGGCGGCCGACCCGGGCGCGCTCCCGGCGTTCTATCTGGTCGAAGGACTCCTCTCGGCGTCTCCGTTAGGCCCGAACTGGTCCGCCGCGGCGCGCATGACGACCGTCGGCCGCGACACCAGCGGCGTGGTCTCGCTGGCGCTGCGCACCGTGGGACAGGAGCAGATCAACGTGCCGGACGGATTGTTCGACGCATGGGTCCTGACGCTCACGTTAGGCAAGAGCGAGGAGCGGCTCTGGGTGCGCAAGAGCGACGGCGTCGTCCTGCGCGAAGAGGTCCCGGTGTCCGGGATGGCCGGCGCAACATTCCAGATGCTCCTCGGACTCAACGGAGTCCAGACCGCCCATCGGTAGGGCCTGCACGATTTTGCACCGGCCCGCGTTGTTTTGAGCCTGGTTCTGGCGCGACCTCCTCTAGATTCGCGCCCATGTCGACACAGGCACTCGGACTCGCCGGTGAAGCCTACGCCGCCCAATGGCTCGAGCACATGGGCTGGACGCTCCTCGACCGGCGCTTTCGCAATGGCCATCGCGATCTCGACCTCGTTGCGCGCCGCGGCGCCGTGGTCGTGTTCGTGGAGGTCAAAGCAAGGCGGGGTAGGGAGTTCGGCGATCCGGTGGAAGCAGTCGACTGGCGAAAACGACGCGAGCTCATCCGGTCGGCGCACGTGTGGGTCGACCGGTTCGGCAGGCCGACCGACAGCTACCGATTCGACGTCATCGGGGTGCTGATGGACGGCGGTCGGGTCCGGATCCGACATGTGCAGAACGCGTTTTCGGTCGCCTAGACAAACTTGACGCGCTGGTCGGAGCTTCGTAGTTTCTTCGGTATGCGAATCCCCGAACATTTCGGGTAAATTCGAGAGCCGGCCAGATCAAACCAGCAGGCTCACCATCTCTCACCGGGACACACGAGAATGGCGGTTTCCACTCTGCAAGATGAGAAGAAGAAGGCGTTGAATCTGGCCATCGCGCAGATCGAGAAGAGCTGTGGAAAGGGCTCCATCATGAAGATGGGATCGGACAGCGCTCGGGTGCGTGTGGAAGCGATTCCAACGGGGGCCATCAATCTCGATGCGGCCATTGGCGTGGGTGGTATTCCGCGCGGGCGCGTCACGGAGATCTACGGTCCAGAGTCGAGCGGCAAGACCACGCTGTGTTTGCACGTGGTGGCCAACGCGCAGCGCGCCGGCGGCGTCGCCGCGTACATCGACGCCGAGCATGCGTTAGACACGGAGTACGCATCGAAGTTGGGCGTGGATGTCGAGAACCTCCTGGTCTCGCAGCCCGATACCGGTGAGCAGGCGCTCGAGATCTGCGAGATTCTCGTTCGTTCGGGAGCGGTCGACGTCGTCGTGATCGACTCGGTTGCGGCGCTCGTGCCCAAAGCCGAAATCGAAGGCGAAATGGGAGACTCGCACGTTGGGCTTCAGGCGAGGCTCATGAGCCAGGCGCTGCGCAAGCTCACCGGCGCGATCGCGCGCTCCAAGACGTCGGTCATTTTCATCAATCAGTTGCGCGAGAAGATCGGCGTGATGTTCGGCAACCCCGAGACGACCACGGGCGGGAAGGCACTCAAGTTCTACGCGTCCGTGCGCCTCGACATTCGCCGCATCGGGCCCGTCAAGGAAAAAGAGGATGTCATCGGCTCGCACGTCCGCGTGAAGGTGGTGAAGAACAAGGTTGCACCGCCGTTCAAGCAAGCCGAATTCGACATCATGTATGCGGAAGGCATCAGTCATACGTCGCTGCTGGTCGACATCGGCGCGGAGTCCGGCATCATCGAGAAGTCGGGCGCGTGGTACAGCTACAACGCGCAGCGCATCGGGCAGGGACGTGAGAACGCGAAGTTGTTCCTCAAGGACAACCCTGCGATGCTGACCGAGATCGAGGAGAAGGTGAAAGGTGTGCTCGGTATTCGGCCGGCATCGGGTGCGGAGGGCGATCTCGTCGAGGAATGACCCACACGCATCACTCGGCGTTGGTGCCGAGGGGGTGGAACGCCGAGATCAGGGGTACCCGGAAATTACTCCAGTCTCGCGATTCCCTCCTCGGCATTTTCTTTTGTCCTTGCGTGACCACTGGCGGTGGGGGGCGGACGGTGCGCCTGGTGGGGTTCGTGAAAAAAAAACGGCAACGGCTTCCGTCATTCGTTGTTCGTTTCGCGCTTTCCTACCCGTGGTCCGTCGTTCGGTGTGCGTCAGCCGGCGACGGCCGTGGCAGGCTTCTCGGGTCGCATCAATGTTTCGCTCGACGCACTGGTCACGAACAACGACGGACGGGCGACGGGTAGGAAAACACGAAACGAACAACGAATGACGGACCACGGGTAGGCCGCACCGTTGCATTGACCGGTTGAACCGGCCTTCGTTTCACTTTCGTTATCCCTTCAGGCCGTTGCAGTTTTGTCGATGCAGAGAAGACCACTTATTGCGTCGGATTGGAGACCGAGGATTTGTCGGTGCCTACTGTAACTGCTGTTACGCCGAGCATCCGCCGCGCGCAGCGACGTTCGGGCGCGCGCGCCGAGACGGGCGAACGCGTCAGCAGCCGGTACAGCATTGCAGTGGACGGCGCGATGTTGGGTGATCTGTCGCTGGACGCCATCGAGCGCCTCGACATCCATGTCGGTGCGGAAGTGTCGGATCGCATCATCGCCGAGATCACGCGAGAGACGCAGGCGTTGCACACGTACGATCGCGCGGTGAGCCTGCTGGCCGCGCATGCGCGCGCGTCCAAAGAGCTCGAGCGGCTTTTGGTCAAGAAGGGGGAGCCTGCCGCACTCGCGAAAGCGGCGGTCGCACGCCTTACCGATCAGGGATTCCTCGACGACGCCTCCTTCGCGCGGCAGTTCGCGCGCAGCAAACTCGCGCGCGGATTATCTCGACGACGCATGCAAGCCGAGCTCGCGCGGCGCGGCATTGCACGCGACGTCGCGGACGCGGCGATCGACGAAATCTTCATCGACGATGACGTCGATGAAGCTGGTGCGTGCGATCGGGTCGCCACGCGCAAGATGCGATCGCTGCGAGACCTGCCGCCCGAGGTACAGCGCCGGCGCCTGTACGCGTTTCTGGCGCGCCGCGGGTACGAGTTGGACGACGTTCGCGCGGTGGTCGACCGACTCGTTAGATAGCTCGCGTGGTGGGCTTCCTCGCTCTCGGGAACACGGATTCGACGGATGTAGCGGATTGATCGGATCGCTCAGCTGCCATGGCCCGGGGCATCGTGGGCAGTCGGCATTTACGACGTTGGCTCAAAGGATAACGGATATTGAGAGCACGCCCCTGACTGCTACCATGGAGTTGTCGAGGAACCATGGGCCACAGCCAGGAGGCGCTCTCATGAAACGCTCAACCAAGTATGTCGGGCTCGATGTCCATCAGGCAACGACCGTGAC
>DASVAC010000037.1:0-14033 GCA_036376535.1 Gemmatimonadaceae bacterium
TCCCTCAGGCGGCGAAAGCCGCCGTTTCCCTCAGCGCAGCGCTTCCCCCAGGCGCCGTTAGGCGCCGCTTCCCTGGTCCTACAGATGTCGCTCGACCTCGGTCGTGACACGACCAGCGGCAGCTGACGCCTCCCGCACGAATTCGCTCACCGCGTCGATCAGGGCGTGACCCTTGGAGGGATCCGAGAGCGCGGCGACGTTGATCCGGACGTTGTAAGCGGCGCCGCGGCACGCGGCGTCGGCGAGCAGCGCCGACACACCAGCGTCGGAGACGGCGCTCGGATTGCCTTTCGTTGCGACCACCTCCGCAAGCGCCGCGACGGCCGCGCATGCGCGCGCGGTCTCGAGCGGCACTTCGCTCGCGCCAATGAGCGCGGCGGTGATCGCGGCGTCGCGTTGGGTGCGCTGCTCGGGAGTGTCTTTGGGGAGCTTGTACGCCGCGGAGACGGCCCCGTACGACTGCGCATCGAGCGCGACCAGGTCCTGAAGGCGTGTCACCAGCGCGGCGGCGCGCGAGCCCGCGTCGCGCATTTCCGCATCGACGGCGGCGAATTTCTTCTTGCCGGCGGTCAGGCCGGCGACCATCTGCGCGAGTGCCGCGGCGAGGGCGCCGGCGTACGCGGCCGCACTGCCGCCGCCGGGCGTGGGCGTCGGCGCGGCGACGGCGGCCACCAGATCTCCGTTAGGCGAAGCCGGGCGCGCGCCGTCCGTCTGCGCCGCGCGCACCCGGCGCTCGAACACCTGGTCGGGCTTGAACTGTGCGAGCCGGAGGTGCCGCGCGGCTGCATCGAAGAGCACGCGCTCCGGGACGAGGCCCACGATCTCGCTCCACGTCACTGGCACGCCGGCGGCCGCGGCTTCCATCGCCACCATGTCGAACGCGCGGTACGGCGGCGTCTGATCGATGTCGACCAGATTCATCGATACCTGCGCCTGTCCGTCCACCTCGAGGCCCAACGCTTTCACGTAGCGGAGTCCGCCCGACGAACCGCGCACGGCCTTCGCGATGCGCTTTGCCTCGTTCACGTGCGACGCGTCGCCCAGATACACGTTGTACGCGACGAGGAATGGACGCGCGCCGATCGCCACCGCGCCGGCGGTCGGATGCACTCGACGCGGACCGAAATCCGGCGTGCGTGCGGGATTCGTCTCGATCTCGGCGCGAATGCCCTCGAACTGGCCGCGGCGGACGTCGGCGAGATTCTCGCGCTCGGGACGCGTGGCCGCGCGCTCGTACAAGTACACGGGAATGCCGAGGTCGCGCGCGACGCGTTCGCCTAACTGGCGGGCCAGGGCCACGCACTCATCCATGGTCGTCCCCTCGAGGGGGACGAACGGGACGACGTCGGTCGCCCCCATACGCGGGTGCTCGCCGCTGTGGTGCGTGAGATCGATGTGATCCGTGGCCACCCGCATGCCCGCGAACGCCGCATCCACGGCGCGCTCGCGCGGCGCCACGAACGTGATCACGGAGCGGTTGTGCGACTCATCCGATGAGACATCGAGCACCACCGCGCCCTCGACGGCGGCGATAGCGTCACGAATCGCGTGGACGACCTCGGCGCGGCGGCCTTCGCTGAAGTTCGGGACGCATTCGACGAGCGACATGGCGGGGAGGGTTGCCTAACGACCGCGCTGGCCGGACCGCGCCGCGGTATGGCGCGGCTTGCCGGGATGCCTCGGCGCGGTGGACCGCTGGTCGCGCACCGGCGACGGCCCACCCTTGGGGGCGCGATCACGACCGTGCAGCGGCATCGGCGGAACGGTGTGTTTCTTCTTCATGTGTGGAAGATGTCCCGGCGGCAGACAGATCGCCAGGCTCGCGCTACACGTACCTCCCGATGGCCATCGCGCCGGCCGCGACGATGAGCAACAGCGTCGCGATCCGCGACGCCGCCGCGGCACGGCCGCGCAGCTGCGTGGAGAGTCCCAGTAGCGCCTGCCGCTCCTCGTGGCCCTGCGCCTGCGCGGCCTGCTGCGCCGTCGCGAGCGCGCGGTTCATAGACGGCGAGATGACGAGCATCCCGATGAACAACGCGAGCAGCGCGCAGACGCCGCCGAAGCCTAACGTCATGCCCATGTGCGACGAGCCGAATCCGGGTGCCATGCGCGCCGCGCGCAGGTAGAGCCAGAGTCCGCTCAGCACGGTGAGCAGGGCGACGATCGGAAACACGGTGAGCAGGCCGCGGCGCTGCAGCACCGCCATCACCTTCCCGCCCTCGGGTCCGGTCTCGGCGAGCGACGGAAAGAGATAGAAGGCGCCGAAGACGGCGAATCCCACCCAGAGCACGCCGCCCACCACGTGCACGAGCCGCAAGGCGATCGTCAACCAGTTCATGTACACACCTCAGTGTTTTTGGGTGAGGAGCTTCCGTTAGGCAGGCTGTTCGGCGGTCGGCGCGGCCTGCTGTCCCACGGCGTCGCGCAGCGCTTTCATCATCACCTGATCGTTCGCCGCTGCCTGCTCCGGCAACACCGGGTAGCGCACCACGAACTCGAGCGCTTGCTCGGTGAACCGCACGTCGACCTGCGGCTCGGGCGTCGACGTGTCGAAGTCGACCAACCGCTGTACCATCGCGTGCTGCTCATCGATGCCGCGCCGATAGGTCGCGTACACCTTGTCGGCCACCGACTTGAGGTTCGACTGCGTGGCCGTCACATCGGTGCTGGGCGGCAGCGACAAGGTCACTGTGTGCCATGTGTAGTCGGCGCCCGGTATCTGCTTGAACAGCGCCGACGGCTGGAACAACACTGCGTTGGACAAGACGACGATGCGGCCCGTCGGCTGCAGCTCGGGGCCCGCGAGCTCCATCAAGTAAATGCGAATGAGCCCGATGTCCACCACCCGGCCGGTGACGCCGGAGAGCGTGATGCGATCGCCCACGCGCACGCCGTAGCGCCCAATGAGAAAGAAGTACGCGACGACGGCAAGGATCACGTTCTGCAGCGCGACCGCGAGACCGGCGGTGAGAAATCCGACGTACGTCGCGAGCGACCCGATCTCCGACACGAACCCGATCACGATGATGACGAGCAGCGCGATCGCGACCGCCACGCGGCGCAAGAGCAGGAACTGCCTTCGGCGGCGGGCGTCGTGCAGGTACCGGAAGGTCGCGCGCCGCCAGACCTCCGAGATGAAGAGCACGATCGCGATCGAGACGAGCAGGATCACCGCGTGCAGCACGAGCGCGCCTAACGCATCGTTCGCGCGCCCCTTGATGATGTCGCTCCACTCGGTGAGCGTGCCGCGCGTGTCGTCCACGGTGATGTCCTGCTCGCCGATCGGGACGAGGAGCGTCGACAGGTGGCGGAATCGCGTCGTCGCGCTGTCGAACTGGTGCTGCACCGCGAGCAGCTGCGAGGGGTCGACGGCACCCGTGTCCGCGGCGTGTGCGCGCACGAGGGTGCGCGCCTGGCGCCCGACAGCAGCGCGCAGCGTGTCGATCGACGTGGACACCTCATCCGTCGCGTCGATGGCCGCCGACAGACTCCGGCGCGTGCCGCGCAACGCGAGCCAGTCGGACGCGAGCGCGAGGAGTCCGCGCGACCGCGAAGCATTCGTCGCGGGCGTGACCGGAACGGTCGGTAGCAGCGTCGTTGGTACACCGGCGGCCGCCGTGGTGTCGGTGGTCGTCGCAGCGGGTGTCGGTGCCGTCGGCGCGGGCCGTGCGGGTGCCGCCGTGCCGCGTCGCGCTTCGGGGATAGTGCGTTCGATTTCGGCGATCTGTCCCGTTAGACTGCCGGTTCCCGCGACGCCGCGGGCCGCTACACTCGCCGCGAAGCGTTGCAGCTCGAGGAGGGTCTTCTGCACCTCGAGCGCGAGATTGAGCTCCGACTGCTGCTCGTCGCGTTGGGCAGCGAGATCTCGCTGTGCGCGAGCCGGCGCGCGCGCAACCTGGCTGTCCAGCGCGGCGAGTCGTGCCTGCAACCCCGCCACCTGAGCCGCCACGCGCACCGTCGAACGCTGGAGTCGCGCCGCGTCATCCCACGAATCGACTGCCGACGTGTCCGCCGGTGCGTGCGATGCGTCGATGAGTCGCGCCGCCGCGGTCGCAAAATCGAACGCGTACTGCACCGCGGCGAGTGACGTGCGCTGCAACCGGTCGTGCGCAATCTCGTTGTCGGCCAGATCCGATGACTGCGACAACGTGGACAGCCGCCGATACCAGTCGATCGTGAGGTGCAGATGCTGCAACACCTGATCGGCCGTTACCGGCGACGGGTGCCCGGCGGGCTTGGACGACACCGCTGCGGGCGCGGCCTGCTTGGGCACCGCTTGCGCGCGTGCAGCCGTAGCGAACGCGACGCTAATGACCAACGCTGTTCCGATTCGCCAACCGAACGCGCGCATTGCCCTCTGGTCGCTGTCTCACCGTACCGTCACTGCGCGCGACGCGTGTGCGTCGCGCAATCCGGCTGAATGTACCCGGCAGGGTTGTGATCCGGGAGCGTTGCCCGCCCTTAGGATCGATTCATGTGTCGCTACGCGCGGCGCGGGCGAGCATGCTGTCGAGCCACGCATGCATGGTTGGCGTGCCGGCGAGCACGCTGCTGCGTGCGAGCGGAAGCGGACCGCCGCCGACGGCGGTGATCGTGCCGCCTGCCTCGCGAATGATGAGCGCGGCGGCAGCGAAGTCCCATGGCGAGAGCGTGAGCTCCCAGAACGCCTCGAAGCGTCCGCACGCCACGTCGCACAGATCGAGTGCGGCCGATCCCGCGCGCCGCACACCTGCCGTCGCGCGTGCGACGGCATCGAGCTGTCGGAGATATCGCGGCAATTCGTCCAGCGTGCGGAATGGAAATCCGGTGCCGACCAACGCGAGCGACGGATCATCGATCCGCGAGATCGCGATCGGGACGCCGTTGCGCGTGGCGCCTTCGCCCAACAGAGCGGAAAACATCTCCTTCGACACGACATTGCGCACGACGGCCGCGACGATGGCTCCGCGCATCACGAGCGCGATCGACACCGCGTACTGCGGATAGCCGTGCAAGAAATTCGTCGTGCCGTCGAGGGGATCGACGACGAACAATGTGTCGGCATCGAGCGTCGCGTCGGGCGAGAGCTCTTCGCCGAGGATGCGCGCGGAGGGGGCGGCGGCGAGCAGCGCGTCGTGCACGATGCGCTCGGCGCCGATGTCGACATCGCTCACGTAATCCTGATGCGCTTTGGATCGCCACTCGAGCGTGTCGCGATGCACGCTGCGCTCGGCGATGAATTGGGCGGCCGCGTCTGCCGCCCGATGCATCACCGCGAGCAGCTCACGTGCGCGCGTCGTGATGTCTGCTTGCACCCGTTCTGGAGCGCTCATACCTTCTTGAAATGTCCAGGATCTTCAGCGGAATACAGCCATCCGGAGAGTTGCACATCGGGAACTACCTCGGCGCGGTGAAGAATTGGGTGCAATTGCAGCATCGCCACGAGTGTGTGTTCTGTATCGTCGACTATCACGCCATCACCGGCCACTACGAGCCCGCGGATCTGCGCCAGCGCACGTTCGACATGGCAGTGTCGCTGCTCGCGGCGGGACTCGACCCCGACAAATGTACGTTGTTCGTCCAGTCGATGGTGCCCGAGCACACCGAGCTCGCGTGGATATTGAACACGGTGACGCCGTTGGGAGAGCTCGAGCGGCAAACGCAGTTCAAGGACAAGGCATCGCGACAGGAGAGTGTGCTCGCGGGGCTGCTCAACTATCCCGTGCTGCAGGCCGCCGACATTCTGTTATATCGCGCAGACCTGGTGCCGGTCGGCGAAGATCAGGTCCAGCATCTCGAGCTCAGTCGCGAGGTGGCGCGCCGCTGGAACGCGAAATTCGGCGTCGACTACTTTCCGGAGCCGAAGCCGCTGCTGACGCCCGCCCGCCGCATCATGGGACTCGACGGGCAGAGCAAGATGTCCAAGTCGTTAGGCAACACGGTGGGGCTGCTCGAGTCGCCGGAGGCGATCTGGGCGAAGCTGCGGCCGGCAATGACGGACCCGGCGCGCGTGCGTCGCACCGATCCCGGCACGCCGGAAGTGTGCAACATCTATCATCTGCACAAAGGATTCAGCGACCCGGCGACGGTGGAGCACGTGGCGGTGCAGTGTCGCACGGCCGGGTGGGGCTGCATCGACTGCAAGAAGGTGCTCCTCGAGTCGATGCTGCGCGAGCTCAATCCGATTCGCGAACGCGCGCGCGACCTCCAGGCGCATCCCGAGCGCATCGCCGAGATCCTCGCGGCGGGCGCCGAGCGATGCCGGGCGATGGCGCGTGAAACGATGACGGCGGTGAAGACGACGATGGGTCTGCTGTAACCGCGCACTCTTTCGCCATCCGATCATGATCGATTCCGTCCCGGACCCGATGCGGCTCGAGTTGCTCGTCAAGCTCCTCGCGGCCGTTGTGTTAGGCGGTGCGGTGGGGTTGGAGCGGGAGATGTCGGGCAAGCCGGCCGGGCTGCGCACGACGATTCTCATCTGCGTGGGCGCGGCGTTGTTCACGCACCTGTCGATCACGATCGGGCTCATCGCGCAGTCGCCCGCGGGGATGCCGTTCGGCGATGTGACGCGCATCGCGGCGCAGATCGTGACCGGCATCGGCTTCTTGGGCGCGGGCGCGATCCTGCACGAGCGGGGGAGCGTCGTCGGCCTAACGAGCGCGGCCACGATCTGGGTCGTGGCGGCGATCGGCATGGCCGTCGGATCCGGCGCGTATCCGGAAGCCGTGGGGACCACGGTGATGGTGGTCATCGTGCTCATCGGCTTGCGGTCGATCGAGCGCAAGCTCGTGTCGGTGCGGCGCACGGTGACGGCCACGCTGCGCGTCGTGCCTAACACTGATTTCGGCACCTTCGAGGACGTGTTTCGCGACGCGGGCGTACACGTGCGCTCCCGGCGCACGTACGATCACGTGGGCGACCGGACGTTCGAGCTGACGCTCGTCGGCCCGGCTAAGCGCTTCGATGTGCTCATCGACATCCTGCGCCGGCGCCAGGACGTCGTGAGCGTGTTCATCGATTAGTAGATCGGGTCAAGCTGCAACTGCTTCAAAGGATAACAAACGTGAAACAAGGGATACCGAAAGTGATCGTTCTGCGGGGGGGCAGGACGTCGCCTAACGGATAAATAGTGGTCTTTGTTTGTGAAAAGGATTCTTCAGGAATTTCCGGGAAGGGGCAGCGCGTGTCAGCCAGCGGAGGCGGACACGCGAGCACAACTGAGCTCTCGTGAACCCGCCTCCGCCGATGATGAGAGTCTCACGACTGTGAGCGCGGACGGGGCCGGACACGAACGGACAAGACAAGAACGCGTTGTTTGGTTTCGAGCGCTGACATCTCGAGCGGTTACCAATTCAGTCCGCCTTGTCCGCCGTTGTCCCGGGTGTGTCCGCTATCAACTCGTAGATGCTTGTCAGACAGCGGAGGCGGACCGGCAGCCGGTGCATCACCTTGCCGTCGGTTCATGTCTATGACACTTCACGAAATTCTCGGACGATCCTGAAGGCCCGAAAAAAAAGGACCTGTCTTCCCGTTGTGCTACCGCATTCTCTCCCCGCGCAGAACGATCGCTTTCGTTATCCCTTGTTTCACTTTCGTTATCCTTTGAAGCAGTTGCAGTTTTCTACGGCGCAAGGAAGGAGTATTTCAAGGTGAAGGTGTATTAGCGTGCCGCGTCGCCTCGTCGCCGACTTGAACGCGACCGCCGCGGCGTGGGCCCTGCCCGAGGAGGGCATGGCGCAGCTGCGCGACGCCGCGCCCACCGGCTGGGAAGCCGTGGTGATCGACGCGCCCACCGTCTCCGACGGCGACGGCGGTGCGCCGCCCAGCGAACAGGCGCTGACCGCGATCGGCGACGCCGAAGCGTACGCGGGCTTCGGGATGTCGCGCGCGCTGTTCGCCGACGCGCCGCGGTTGCGATGGGTGCATTCGGCCGCGGCCGGCGTGGGCGCCTTGCTGTTTCCGGAGCTGCGCGCGAGCGATGTGATCGTCACGAACTCGGCGGGCGTGCACGCGACGCCCATCGCCGAGCACGTCGTGGCCGGCGTGCTCGTGCTGCTGCGCGGGTTGGACATCGCGCGCGAGCGGCAGCGCGCCCGCCAATGGGATCGTGCGGTGTTCACCGGACCGGGGACGATGGTGCGCGAGATGGGCGACTGCCGCGCGCTGATCCTGGGTGCCGGCGGCATCGGCAGCGCGATCGCGCAGCGTCTCACGTTCCTCGGCGCCGTGTGCCGCGGCGTGCGGCGGCACCCCGAGCGCGGTGCGCCTAACGGATTCGCCAGCGTCCTCGGACCGGACGACTGGGCCGCGTCGTTAGGCGACACCGACATCCTCATCGTCTCGGCGCCGGCCACCGACGAGACGCGCGGCCTGGTGACCGCCGGCGTGCTCGCCGGATTGCCGCGCCATGCCATCGTCGTCAACGTGGCCCGCGGGTCGCTCGTGGACGAGGCCGCGCTCGCGGAGCGTATCGCGTCGGGCCGTCTGCGCGGGGCCGTGCTCGACGTGTTCGCGCACGAGCCGTTGGAGGCGTCGAGCCCGCTCTGGGGACTGCCGTCGGTGGTGCTGACCCCCCATGTTTCGGCTGTCTCGCCGCGCGGCTACTGGCGGCGCGAGCTGGATCTCTTGATCGACAACTGGCATCGCTTTGCGCAGGGCCAACCCATGCGCAACGTGGTGGACCGCACCCTCGGCTACTGATTCGGGACAATGGACACACGGCAGCGGAAATCATTCTCGGGTGTCATCGCGCCCGTCGTCACGCCGTTCGACGCCACGACCGGCGATCTCGCACCCGACGCGTTTCGCGGAAACCTGCGGGCGCACGTCGCGCACGGTATCGCGGGCGTGCTGCTCTGCGGGTCGACCGGCGAAGCGGCCCTGCTCGACGAGAGCGAACGCGATCGACTGGTCGAGTGGGCGCGTCCGTTAGTCACGAAGGATCAGTGGCTGCTGGTCGGCGTGGGCGGGGAATCGACGCGGCAAACCGTCGCGCGCGCGAAGCGGGCGGCCGAGCGCGGCGCCGACGCCGTGCTCGTGGTCGCGCCGCACTATTACAGCAACGCCATGACGGTCGATGCGTTAGGCGCGCATTATCGCGCGGTGGCGGATGCGAGCCCGGTGCCGGTGCTGCTCTACAACATCCCCAAGTACATGCACTTCGCATTGGATGCCGGGCTCGTGCGCGAGCTCTCGGCGCACGCGAACATCGTGGGGATCAAGGACAGCTCGGGCGACCTCGATCTGTTGCGCGGCTACCTGGCATCACAGAGCGACGGGTTCACCGTGCTGACGGGCAACGGCGGCACGTTCCTGCACGCGCTCGAGTTAGGCGCGAAGGGCGGCATTCTCGCGGTGTCGCTCCTGGCCGGCGAGCTGTCGGTGGCGGTGTGGCGCGCCTTCCAGGCTGGTGACCGGACGCGGGCGACCGCACTCCAGGCGCGGCTCACGCCGCTGTCGAACGAGATCGTGGGCGGCATGGGTGTGCCGGGCGTGAAAGCGGCCATGGATCTGGCGGGAGGCGGCCTCACGGGCGGCGCGCCGCGGTCGCCGCTGGCGCCTGCGCCCGCCGCGCAGCGCCAGCGCATCGCCGCGCTGTTCGAGGCCGCGGGCGCGGCCCGCGCCGCCTAACCGGCCGCGCGAGTGCCGGGCGCGCGCGAGCACCTCGAGCGGCTCGCGGCGCACCCCCGGCCCGCGGGGTCGCCGGCCGAGCGCGACGCCCGCGACTGGTGCCGCGCGACCCTCGCCGCCGCGGGCTTCGCGGTCGCCGCCGAGCCCTTCTCCTACTCCGCCATCCCGGGCCGCGCCGCCACGCCTGCGTTAGGCCTGGCCGGGATCGCGATCGTGTGCATCGGTGCGCGGCTGGCGGCCGACGGACATCCCTGGCGCGCGGCGCTGGTGATGGTCCTCGCCGGCGTGCTGGTCGCAACCATGGGCGCCTGGCTGGCGCGTGTCGCGGTCACCCGCCTGCCGTGGGGCCGCCGCGAAGGCATCAACCTCGTCGCCACCCGCGGCGGCGCGCCGCCCGCGTTGTGGCTCTCCGCCCACCTGGACTCGAAGAGCCAACCCGTGCCCATTCTGCTGCGCGCGGCCGGCATCACCGCGCTGCTCGTGGTCTGGATCGTCGCCATCGCCGTCGCGACCGCGCACGGTGCGTTAGGCGGCGGGCCCGGGCCCTGGCCGTGGATCGCGACGGCGGGCGTCCTCGCCGGACTCCCGGTCGCAGCGAGCGTCGTCGGCGCCCGGTCGCCCGGCGCGCTCGACAACGCGTCCGGCGTCGCCGCCATCATGCGCGCGGCCGAGCTCGCCGGCGCGGGCGTTCCGTTAGGCATCCTGCTCACGAGCGCGGAAGAGCTGGGGCTCGCCGGCGCCCGCGCCTGGGTGCGGACCCGCCGGTATCCGGCGGCACGCGCCATCAACGTGGATGGCGTCGATGACACGGGACCGGTGACCGTCACGTATACGGGCCGTCGCCCGAGTCAGCTCCTGGAATCGCTCCCCGCGACTGAGGGCGAGGTGCGCCTCTCGCGCCTCGTCCCGGGCGTCCTCACGGATGCGGTTGCGCTCACCGACGGCGGATGGCAGGCCGTCACCGTCAGCAAAGGAACCTGGCGCACCGTCGCCCGCATCCACACGCCCAACGACAACCTGACTGCCCTCACCGGCCACGGCGTCGAATCCGTGGCCAGGTGGCTCTCCGTAGTGATTGCAGAGGCGAATCACACCACGGAGACCTGACATGCAAATCGCGCTGCTCATCCTCGCTCTCGTTGCGGGTCTCCTCATGCTGCCGTTCGGGCTGCCCGGCCTCTGGGTGATGGGCGGCGCGGCGCTCCTCGATGCGACCGTTGTCCCGTCGCATGTGGTGAGTCTGGCCTTGGCGATCGGGATCGTGGTCGTCGCCGGCTTGGCTGAGTTGGTCGAGCTCGCGCTCGCGGGGCGGTTCGCGCGTCGCTACGGCGGGTCCAGGCGCGCGGGCTGGGGCGCCATCATCGGATCGCTCATCGGCGCGTTCGTCGGTGTGCCGGTCCCGCTCATAGGTTCCCTGGTGGGCGCCTTCGTCGGGGCGTTCGCCGGCGCATTCGTGGCCGAGATCTCGCAGCGCACCCAGCTCGCGCCTGCGGCCCGCGTAGCCACGGGCGCGCTGCTCGGCCGCATCGCGGCGACGGCTATGAAGGTCGGCGTCGGATGCGCCGTGCTCGCGTGGGTCGTGCTCTCGATCGTGCTGCGCACGAGTTGACGCGGGCCGCCGTGCGAAGGAACTTTGCTAGTGGCGAGCCGCGTGGCGATGTCCGCGGCCCCGACTGGTCCCGACGGGCGTCCGCATTGCCGAGCCCGTCATCCGAAAATGTCTCGTCGTCTCGAGCCCCAGGTCATGTTCGACTCCGAAGTTCGAACGTTGTGTGTCGTTGGCGCCCAGTGGGGCGATGAAGGAAAAGGGAAGCTCGTAGATGTCATCGCCGAGCGAGCTGACTGGGTGGTGCGCTATCAGGGCGGCGCCAATGCAGGACACACGGTCCATCTCGGCGGACGCCAGTTCGTGCTGCACCAGATACCGAGCGGCATCCTGCACCCTGGTGTGCGCTGCGCGATCGGCAACGGTGTGGTGCTCGACCCCGACACGCTGTTCACCGAAATCGATGAGCTGGTGCGCGAGGGTGTCGACGTCGAAGGCCGCTTGTACGTGAGCGACCGCGCCCACCTCGTGCTGCCGTATCACAAGCTGGTCGACTGCGAGAGCGCAGCGAGCCGCGCGATCGGGACGACGGGCCGCGGCATCGGTCCGGCGTACGAGGACAAGGTGGCGCGCCGCGGTATCCGCGTCCAGGACTTGCGGCACACGGAGCGGTTGCGCGAGCTGGTCGCGAGCGGCATCGCGCACGCCAACGCCCAACTGACTGCGTTCGGCTCCGACAAGCGCGCGAACGCGGAGGAAACGGTCGCGCTGCTCGAGCGCCTGGCGCCGCGATTGCTCGTGCTGGCCGAGGACGTTGGACTCGCGGTGCACCGCGCGCGGTTGGCCGGCGCCGCGGTGCTGCTCGAGGGTGCGCAGGGCTCGCTGTTGGACGTCGACCATGGGACGTATCCGTTCGTGACGTCGAGCAGCACGACGTCGGGCGGCGCGGCGACCGGCGCGGGACTCGCGCCGACCTCGATCGACGCCGTGTTAGGCGTCGTGAAGGCGTACACGACGCGGGTCGGCAACGGGCCGCTGCCCACCGAGCTCGAGGAGCCGTTGGGCGCGGTGGTGCGCAAGTTAGGCAACGAGTTTGGCGCCACCACGGGCCGCCCCCGCCGCTGCGGCTGGTTCGACGCGGTGGTGGTCCGCTACGCGGCGCGCGTCAACGGCCTGACGGGACTGGCGGTGACCAAGCTCGACGTGCTCGACACGCTCGACCGCATCGGCCTCTGCACGGCGTACGAGGGCGAGGATGACGTGTACGACGAGTTCCCCGGCGACCTCGTGCTCCTCGAGCGCGTGACGCCGCGCTACGAATGGTTCGAGGGCTGGAAGAGCAGCACCGCGGGCGCGCGTCGCGTGGAAGATCTGCCCGCGCCTGCCCGCCGCTACCTGGACCGCATCCGCGAGCTGGCCGACACGCCGATTGCGTACGTGAGCGTGGGGACGCGCCGCGACCAGATCATCGGCGTCGAGTGATCGGAGCAGTGGACGTGACGGAGCGGCTCGATGCGGTGATCATCGGCGCCGGGCCCTGCGGGCTCGCGGCGGCGATCGCGTTCAAGCGCGCGGGCCTCCGAGCGGTGATCATCGACCGGTCGTGCGTCGTGAGCGGCATCGCGGGCTATCCCACGTACATCACGTTCTTCTCGACGCCCGAACGGTTGGCGATCGGCGGCGTGCCGTTCATTGTCGCCGCCGAGAAGCCCACGCGCCGCGACGCACTCGCCTACTATCGCGCGGTCACCACGATGTTTGATCTCGACGTGAGGCAGTACGAGAACGTCGAACGTATCCGCCGCTGCGACGATGCGTTCGCCGTCGAGTCGCGCACGCGCCACGGCACGCTGCGCGAGACGCGCGCGCGGGCGGTGGTGATCGCGACCGGATACTTCGGGCACCCCAATCGCCTCGACGTGCCGGGTGAAGACCTCCCGCACGTGACGCACCTCTTCACCGAGGGGCATTGGGCATTCCGCCAGGACGTCGTGGTCGTCGGCGGCGGCAACTCCGCCGTGGAAGCGGCACTCGATCTGTACCGCTCGGGCGCGCGCGCAACCATCGTGCACTTCCTGCCGCAGCTCGACCACAACATCAAGCCCTGGGTGCTGCCGGACATCACGAACCGCATCAAGGAAGGCAGCATCGGCGCGCGATTCTCATCGCGCGTGCGCGAGATTACGCCCGAGCACGTGGTGCTCGACACGCCGAACGGTGTAGACCGCGTGCGCGCCGACCACGTGTACCTGATGGTGGGCTACCAGCCCAACGCGCAGCTCCTCGTGCAGCTCGAGGTGCCGATCGATCCCGCCACCGGGATTCCGGCGCACGACCCGGCCACGATGGAGACGGCCGTGCCCGGCGTGTTCATCGCCGGCGTCATCGCGTCGGGCAACGACGCCAACAAGACGTTCATCGAAAACGGCCGCTTCCACGGCGACCTCATCGCTCGCCGCCTAACCGAAGCCAAGAGCCTGTGACTTCGCTCGACCCCGTACCGACACTCATGCCTAACGAAAAGCATCCCGACGTGATGGACCGCCTCGTGTCCCTGTGCAAGCGGCGCGGCTTCATCTTCCAGTCCTCCGAGATCTACGGCGGCATCGGCGGCTTCTGGGACTACGGCCCGCTCGGCGTCGAGCTGAAGCGCAACATCAAGGAGGCGTGGTGGCAGGACATGGTCCGCAACCCGCCGCCCGGCCCCGACGGCAAGGAAGTCGCGATGGTCGGCGTGGACTGCTCGATCATCATGAACCCCGAGGTCTGGAGGGCCAGCGGCCACGTTAGCGGCTTCGCCGACCCGATGGTCGATTGCAAGAAGTGCCGCCGCCGCTTCCGCGCCGATAAGGTCTTCTTCGCCTCCCCGGTGCAG
>DASVAC010000038.1:0-7436 GCA_036376535.1 Gemmatimonadaceae bacterium
AGCGTCACATTACGAGATGGTGAACGGCGCGTGCCTAACGCTTCATGTTCGCCTTACGCACCGGCCCGCGCCGCGGGGGTGAACTGCTCTTCTTCTGTGGACCCGGACAACGCTGCCGTCGACGCCTGGCCGCTGGTCACCGCGAGCAGCACACGATCGAAGTAACCCGTACCGGCCTCGCGCTGGTGTTTCGTGGCGGTGTAGCCGTCGGCTTCGCGCGCGAACTCCTCGTCCTGAATCCGCACGTATGCCGGCATCCCTTCTTCATGGTACGCCTGCGCCAGGTCGAAGGTGTGGTAGTTGATGAGGTGCCAGCCGGCCAGCGTGATGAATTGGAACTTGTAGTCCAACGCACCGAGCTCGCGCTGGAAGGTCGCGATCGATGTCGCGTCCAGGTTGCGGTGCCAGTTGAACGACGGCGAGCAATTGTACGCGAGCATTTTCCCGGGGAACTCGGCGTGGATCGCCTCGGCGAAGGCGCGGGCTTCGTCGAGATCGGGCTTGGACGTCTCGAACCACAGCAGATCGGCGTAGGGCGCGTACGCCAGCGCTCGGGCGATGGCCGGTTCCATACCGCTCCGTACGGCGTAGTATCCCTCGGGTGTGCGCTCGCCCGTCGTGAACTCGCGATCGCGCTCGTCGATGTCGCTCGTGAGCAGCGTGGCGCCTAACGAATCGGTGCGCGCGACGAGCAGCGTCGGCACGTCGCACACATCGGAGGCGAGGCGCGCCCCGTTGAGCGTGCGGATGAACTGCGCCGTGGGCACCAGCACCTTGCCGCCCATGTGTCCGCACTTCTTCTCTGCCGCGAGCTGGTCCTCGAAGTGGACGCCGCTCGCGCCGGCCTCGATCATCGCTTTCATGAGCTCGAACGCGTGGATCGGCCCGCCGAATCCCGCCTCGGCGTCGGCGACGATGGGCGCCATCCAGTAGCGGCCGGCGCCGCCCTCGCTCCACTCGATCTGGTCGGCGCGGAGGAGCGCGTTGTTGAGCCGCCTAACGAGCGCCGGAACGCTGTTGGCCGGGTAGATACTCTGGTCGGGATACGTCTGCCCGGCGAGGTTCGCGTCGGCCGCCACCTGCCAGCCGCTCAGATAGATGGCCTCGAGTCCGGCCTTCACCATCTGCACCGCCTGCGCGCCCGTGAGGGCGCCGAACGTGTGCACGTAGTTCCGCTCGTGCAGCAGCGACCACAGTCGCTGTGCGCCTAACCGGGCGATGGAGTACTCGATGCGCACCGACCCGCGCAGGCGCACGACGTCCGCCGCCGTGTACACGCGCGTGATGTCGCGCCATCGCGGGTTGGTCTTCCACTGGCGGTCGAGCTCGGCGGCCTGCGAGGTGTCGTCGATCGTGCTCATCCTGTCGCTCCATGATCTACGCCGTCGCGGTCGAGCAGACGCGCGCCCGGCACCGTGAGAAATTCGGCGAACGCGTCGCCGAGGACGAGGTCATCCAGGAGGCGGGCGGCGTCGCCTAACCGAGTCATGTCGGGCCGGTCGCGCGTGAGCGCCGCCACCTCGGCCTCGCGCGTCGCGCGGTAGCCGTCCGCCGTGAACGCCGCGCCGCCATCCACCGGCACGTGGTTGCGGATCCACTGCCAGAGCTGCGCGCGCGAGATTTCGGCCGTCGCCGTGTCTTCCATCAAGTTGTTGATCCCGACCGCGCCCGATCCGCGGAGCCACGATTCGAGATACTGCAGCGCGACGCTCACGTTGAGCCGCACGCCGCCCGCCGTGACGCTGCCGCCCGGCACGCGGGCGTCCAGCAGCGCCGCGGCGTCTTCGGCCACATCGGCGCGCAGCCGCTCGCGTTGGTTGGGCTTGTCGCCTAACACACCATCGAACACCTCGCGCACCACCGGCACCAGGTCCGGGTGCGCCACCCACGATCCGTCGAAGCCGTCGCCCGCCTCGCGCTGCTTGTCTTCCCGCACCTGCGTGAGTGCGCGCGCGTTCACCGCTTCGTCGCGACGACTCGGAATGAATGCCGACATGCCGCCGATCGCATGCGCGCCGCGTCTGTGACACGTCTTCACGAGGAGTTGCGTGTACGCGCGCATGAACGGCACGGTCATCGTCACCTGTCCGCGGTCCGGCAGCACCATGTTCGGTCGGTTCCGGAATTTCTTGATCATGCTGAAGATGTAGTCCCACCGACCCGCGTTCAGTCCCGACGAATGCTCGCGCAGCTCGTACAGGATCTCGTCCATCTCGAACGCGGCAAGAATCGTCTCGATCAACACCGTCGCGCGGATCGTTCCGCGCGGCACGCCAAGCATCTCCTGCGCCGCGACGAACACGTCGTTCCACAACCGCGCCTCGCGATGACTCTCCATTTTCGGCAAATAGAAGTACGGCGCCCAGCCGTTGCCGCGCTTCATGAGCTCGTGCACGTTCTGAAAGAAGTACACGCCGAAATCGAACACACTCGCCGACACCGGCTTGCCGTCCACGAGCACCCGCGGTTCCACGAGGTGCCATCCGCGCGGCCGCACGACCAACGTCGCGATCCGGTCGTTGAGCCGGTACGAGCGGCCGTCGGGACTGTCGAACGTGAGCGTCCCGCGCACCGCTTCCATCAGATTCGCCTGCCCGATCGCAACGTTAGGCCACGTGGGCGAGAGCGAATCCTCGAAGTCCGCCATGAACACGTTCGCGCCCGAGTTGAGCGCGTTGATCATCATCTTGCGGTCGACCGGCCCCGTGATCTCCACGCGCCGATTGAGCAGCGGTGCCGGCGCGTCGGCCACGCGCCAGGTTCCGGACCGCACCGCAGCCGTCTCCGGGAGAAACCCCGGGGCCTCACCCACATCCAACGACGCCTGCCGTTCCGACCGCCGCGCGAGCAGCGTCTCGCGCGCCGAATTGAACCGCCGATGCAGACGCGCCACGAATTGCAGCGCGTCCGCCGTGAGCGCACCGGCCGCTTCGGGCGGTACCTCTTCAGTAAGCTCGATCCCTTCGAATGTGCTCAGTGCCATACCCCGCATCCGTCCTCGTGACGTGAAAGCCGCAAGGATCCTTCTACTTGCGGCCCCTCGCCGAGCGCCCCTGGCGCCCGGACTCAGTGTATTGGCTGCGCGTCCCGTCGGCCCTGTCCAGACGGCTAGGCGAAGCTGGCCGGAATGGGGTGCAAGACACGTGCTCGCCTCGACTTGGCGTCATAGCGGCTAGGTCCAAGTCCACATGCGTTTCGGACGGCGAGGCGCACCGTCACAAAGTTCTCGTTGCGCGGCGCGCGCCGCGCTACACGTAGCTTTACAGCGCACGGCCACGCCACGTAATTGAAATGGGACCGACACCCGCCGGAGACACATGCGCGACGACACCGTTCTGGTCATCGACGACGAACCGCAAATTCGCCGCGTCGTGAGCAATGCCCTGCAATCCGAGGTCACTCGCGTACTCGAGGCGGCCACCGGCAACCAGGGGATCGACCTCGCCAACGCGGAGCGCCCGGCGCTCATCGTCCTCGACTTGGGCCTGCCGGATCGCGCGGGCGTCGACGTGTGCAAGGAGCTGCGCAAGTGGTCCACCGCGCCAATCGTCGTGCTCTCGGCGCGCCATTCGGATCAGGAAAAAGCGCTTCTGTTAGACACGGGCGCCGACGACTACATCACGAAACCGTTCAGCACCATCGAGTTCACGGCGCGCATCCGGGCGAACCTGCGGCGCGCGCAGGCGGCACAACTGGCGGCGCAGATTCAACCGATGGCGATCGGCGACCTGATGGTGGACCTGAACGCGCGCACGCTGCGGCGCGGTGACACGTCGATCCATCTCACGCCCATTGAATGGGAGCTTCTGCGCACATTCGTGACGCAAGCGGGTCGGACGCTCACGCACCAGCAGCTCTTCAACGCCGTCTGGGGACGTGCGTTCGGTGACCCGCAACAGTACCTGCGCGTACACGTGGCCAATCTGCGGCGCAAAATCGAGCAGGATGCCGTGCGGCCGCAGCTGATCGTGACCGAACCGGGCGTCGGTTATCGATTCGAGATGCCCCGCTGAATGCAGCGACCGTCCAGCCGCTGGGTCCCGCCCTGGCTGTTCTGGACGCTGGTGCTGGCAGCAGTCACCGGCGGCATGCTGTTGCTGCGCGACGAGCTCGATCAGGCGCACGTCGCCCTCATCTACCTGATGGTCGTGTTAGGCGCGAGCGCGAGCGCGGGGCGCGCGGTGGGCATCGGCCTCGCGTGCGCGGGCTTCGCGCTCATCGACTTCTTCTTCCAGCCGCCGTACGACACGCTGACGATCGACAAGCGCCCGGACTGGCTGGTGCTGATCGCGTTTCTCGCCACCGCGGCGGTCGCGACCCAACTTCTCGCGCGCGCCCGGGCCGAAGCGGAGGGCGCGCGGCGCCGCGCCGAAGAAATCGACCGCCTTTCCCTGTTAGGCGCCGAGACGCTCGCCGTCGGGCGAGCGGAAGAAGCGTTGGGCGCGATCGCGCACGTGATTCGCGACACGATCGGCGTGGCCGTGTGCGAGATCTTCGTCCGCGGCACCGCGCGCGACGTCGAGGTCCGGGTGACGGGTGCCGGCCACGCGATCCCGCTGGACACCGGGGGCGCGGCGCGCGAGCTGGTGGCCTGGGTCGCGGCCAACGGCTGCGTGGCCGCCGAGCGCCAGGACGGCTCGGTCTTCCGCGCCTCGCGCCCGCCTAACGAGAACGTCTCCTTCGACCTCGCCTTGGGCGACGCGCGCGCGCTGCTCGTCCCGCTCATCGTCCACGAACGCACGGTGGGCGTGCTGCGGCTCGCGCACACGCAGTCGATCGCGCTCGACCCCCCGCAGCGCCGCTTCCTGGCGGCGCTGTCGTACTACGCTGCGTTAGGCATCGAGCGCGTGCGCCTCGTGGCCGAGGCCGAGCACGCGGAAGCGCTGCGCGAAGCGGACCAGCTCAAAGACGCGCTCTTGGCCTCCGTCTCGCACGACCTACGCACGCCGCTCACCACGATCAAGGCGCTGGCGCACGACATCGCGTTCACGGGCGACGAGCGCGCCGCGGTCATCGAGCAGCAGGCCGACCGGCTCAATCGCATGGTCGCCGACCTGCTCGAGCTGTCGCGGCTCAACGCGGGCGCGCTGCCCGTGCGGCGCGAGCTCAACGCCGCCGAGGATCTGGTGGGCGCCGCCATCCAGCAGGTGTCGGGTGCGCTCAATGGACGCGAGGTGCGTGCGTCCATCGAATGGTCCGAGCCGGTACTCGTCGGCCAGTTCGACTTCGTGCACTCGCTGCGCATTCTGGTGAACCTCATCGAGAACGCGCTCAAGTATTCGCCGGCCGACACGCCCATCGACATCGAGGTCCGGCGGACCGATGGCATGCTGCACATCACGGTGGCGGATCGCGGCCCGGGCATCACCGGCGCCGAGCGCGAGCGGATCTTCGATCCGTTCTATCGGCTCATCCCGGGCGTCTCGCCCGACGACGGCGCCGGCGCCGGGTTAGGCCTGGCCATTGCGCGCCGTCTCGCCGAAGCGCAAGGCGGCAACGTGACGTACGCGGATCGGTCGGGCGGTGGGAGCTGCTTCACGCTCGAGCTGCCGGCGTCCTCGTTCGAGGAAGCCGAAAGCGTCGAGCGGGTGCACGACTAACGATCCTGCGTCCCGGCGCGCTCGAGCAGCACCACGCCCGAGATCATCCGCTGCGCTTCGCGGCGTTCGGCGGACGAGATCTTGCCCATGAATCGCCACAACCAGGCGAGCTTCATCTCGCGCCGCAGCCGATGGGCTTCCTCGAGGCTGGAGCGGAACTCCACCATGCGCCAGCCGTGCGGGCGGAAGAACTTCGGCCCTTCCTCCGGGAAGAAGTGCATCTGCGATCCGCCGGCGTCGAGCGTCTTGCCCCACGACTTCGCCATGTATTTCCGGAGCCACGGGCTGGCGATGTCGATCACCCAATCGTGAAACGTGGGCTGCGCGTGCAGGTCATCCGCGAGCGCGCCCACCTGCTCGGGCGTGAGGTAGATGAGCAGCCCTTCGGTGACGATCAGCGCGCGCCGCGCGGCGCCGCCTAACCGAGCGAACAGCGCGTGACGGGCGTTCGCGTCGGTGAGATCGGTCGCGACGGCTTCGTACACGCATTTGGGCTGGACGCCGGCGAGCGTCTCCTGCTTGTACGCCAGGATGTCGGGCAGATCGACGTCGGTCCAACGCAGCGAGGGCGGCAGCCCGAGACGGAACGGCCGCGTGTCGAGACCGGCCGCGAGGTTGACGACGTGATCCACGCCCTCGCGCTGAACAAGACGCACAATGATCTCGTCGAACAGGGCCGTGCGCACGATCATGGCCCACGCGCTGGCCTGCGCGCGCGGCAACGTGCGAACGATGGTTTCGCCCTGAGCGCCGGCGAGGCGACGCGCCCATGGATCCACGAACAGCGCGTCTTTGCGCTCGCTCTCCATGGCCCGGTAGAACGCGACCCAGCGAGCGGTGTCGGAGATGTGGCGGATTGGCATAACTAACAGAGGGAAGCGCCGCTGGCGCGGCTCAGGGAAGCGCTCCGCTTGGGGAAGCCGGGGCTCGCGCCCCGTTGGGGAAATGGGGCGCGATTGGATCAACGGTTTCCTATTCCCTAAGGGAGCGCTCGCTCCCGCTTCCCCAAGCGGAGCGCTTCCCCATGCCGCGCCAGCGGCGCTTCCCTAGTTTTTGTGTCTGAAGATGATCCGACCGCGCGTCAAATCGTACGGCGACACCTCGATACGGACCCGATCACCCGCCAGGACGCGGATGCGGAAGCGCCGCATGTTGCCGCCGAGCGTCGTGAGGACCGTGTGGGTGTCGTTCACCGCGACACGAAACGTCGCGTTAGGCAGCACTTCCGTGACCGTGCCTTCGAGCTCGATGGCGTCCTGCTTCGACACGTTCGCTCCGACGACCGCGCTTAGACCGCGCGCCGCCTGGCGCGCGCGAGCCTGAGCCGCGCCGCACCCGCCTTCCGCTGGCGCGCCTCGCTCGGCTTCTCGTAATACCGCTTCTTGCGCAGGTCCTTGAGGACGCCTGCACGAATCACTTTCCGCTGGAACTGCTTGAGCACGACGTCCAGCCGGTCGTTTTCGCCAATCACGACTTCAACCACGATCCGTCCCGCATCGAAGGTTTCGCGAACCAAAAAAAAGGACCCGGTCTACCCAAGGTCCATCCACGTTCGCCAATCGGGAGCGAGCCAACCGCCCCGCCCCGCCCATCCACGGAAACTAGTGCGCGCGCCAGCGCATGGCAACCGGAGTCGCCCTACATCGAAATGTCCAACGTCGATTGGGATAACAGACAACGGCTTCAAAGGATCCTCCTCGGCACCGGCACGCGCATGGTGGGCTTCCTCGCTCTGGTTGACACGGATCAGATCTGATAACTACACGGATCACAGCGGATCGCTCGGCGGCGGCGGCGAGGTCGTACTGGCACGTCGTGTCCGGTGTTGTTGGTGAC